>CAYMRR010000039.1:0-1609 GCA_964393005.1 uncultured Candidatus Saccharibacteria bacterium | reverse complement strand
ATTTTGATTTTTAAGAAAAAAGAAATTCTGTTACCAGAAAATAAAGTAGCAAAGACTTTATTATTTGCTTTTCCTATTTTAATTCTTCTTCTCAGTTTTTTGACGGCTGATTTCTTTGATTCCTTTTTTGGTAAATATGTCTATCTACAAAGCGGTTTAACTTATTTTGCACTTTTTTCTCTAGTCCTGATAGTTGCTTCTTATACTAAACATTTCAAAAGGTTGACCTGGGGAGTTTTGACTTTAGGAAGCTTGCTGGTCACTTTGCCATCTATAATAGCTTTAGTTTTAGCAAAATTTGAATTATTCAATCTTGCTGGTAAGATTATCTTTTTTATTGAAAATTGGGATATTGTTGCCACCGCTTCTGCTATCATGGTGATTTTAGCTCTAATCTATTTTGAAACAATAGCTTCAACCAAAACTCAAAAAGTATTTTCTTTGATATTGATCTTACTTCACTTAGTATTAATATCTTTTATCCTTATCCCTGACATTTGGTATGCTCTAGCTCTTTCTTCTCTATTTATCCTTCTGTTTACTAAAAAATCCAAAAAAGTAAAGATTTTTAAGACAGCCACTTTTTATGTCTTTCTTATCTCTTTCCTTTTCTCTTTGCTGTTTATTTTTTCTTCGGGTCCAACTTCAAACTTAAATAAAGCTTATTCTACTTTCGCAAACCAAGTTTCTGGTATTAATTATGGCTTTATTAAACCAGATATAAATTCGAGTTTAGGTTTAGTGAAGTCTGAATTGATGAAGGGCAGGATTTTTGGATCTGGTCCAGCCAATTTTTATAAAGTTTGGCAACAAGAAAAACCTCAATCTGTTATAGATTCTTCTTATTGGAGCGTAGAATTTTCTTCTTCTTTTTCAGCAATGACAACTTTAGCTGTGACCTTTGGGGTAGTAGGATTATCTTTTATCTTGGTGATTTTGATTCTACCAACAATTAAAGTTTTTAAGGGAGTCAAAAGAATAAAATTTAAAAATGAAGACGGCGAAGATGTTGACTTTAATCAAGAAGAGCTATTTTATCTTCTAGCTACAGCTGCATTATTTATCTTTTCTGTTTTCTTGATGATATTCTTTGCTAATGTAAATATTGCTACTTTTGTTTTCGCTCTGGCTCTAGCTTTGGTCTTGGGAACATTTTATCAGTGGAAAAAATATGAGGTCTCAAAACCTTATAGTCTGATAACTTTAGTAGCCTTTTTACTAATCTTATTTGGTACGATTTTATCCATCAATAGAATTAGAACTGTTTATATCACAAATAACGCTTTAGTTAATTACAGAAATAATGGAGATATTGTTCAAATGGAAAAAGATTTAACTAAAAGCGCTAAGCTTGTACAAAGAAATGATGAAGGTTATAGACTCTTGTCACAGTTTTACCTATTTAAGGCTGGAGTAATATCAAATTCAACTTCTACCGATGAAGCTCTTTTACTAGAAGAAGCTATAGCTTCAATTAATAACGCTGTCGGTTTTGCTGAAAAAGCTATAAAAATAGACCCGCAAGATTTTAACAACTATATTTCTTCGGGATCAGTTTACGTTTATTTAATGAATCTTGACAAACAAAATAAAGATTCAAATTATCAAA
>CAYMRR010000038.1:279-1705 GCA_964393005.1 uncultured Candidatus Saccharibacteria bacterium | reverse complement strand
CTTCTCAAGCAGAAGAAATAGAGCTTTACGGCAATTCTCTTGCCAAAGCTTTTGTGCTTGAAGTAGAAGAAGCCGGCCTTGTCCGCATCGAATTTGTCGGCAAAAAGCAAAACGGCTCTTCTCCCGTCAAATACTTTTGGGTAAATAGTAAAGATAGCGAAGATTTCAATCAAGCTGTCTCTACTCTTTCTCCTATTATTCCTAAAACCAGTTTTGGGAATAATAAATATCTAGAAATAGAGCTAAAGGCTGGTACCAACCTCATAGCTTTCAAAGCCGACGGCTATAAAGGTCAAATTGCAAATGGTGAAGAAATAGGTTTAAGAGTTATAGGTCAAAATTTTGACTATCAAAATAGCTATAAAGCCAACTCTTCAGCAAATGTTGCCGAAAAAGTGAGGGTGATAAACAGGATCATAGTGGGTGTGTGGATACCTAAAAATAGACCAGTTTATGGAGATAGATGGGCTAGTTGGTGGATAATCCCCGAAAAAGAAGATGGCTCTTATGATGAAAGCTCTTTTCCGCAAATTGCCGGAGCGGGCATAAGTCTTGAATATTGGGTAGAAAACTATCCAAAGCTTTATTTTGAAAAAGCCGAAGGTATTACTCCTGAAGGTTTTGATAAAGACTTTAAGCTTTTAGGTGCAGAGTTTGGAGAAGGAGATTATCCTCAAAGTGGACCATGGGGAGTACTTTTTGCAGAAAACTTTCCAAATAGTACAGTAAAGTTTGAAAACAATATTGTAATATTTTCTGGAGACCCAGTACAGTCTGTAGTGATGGATAAAGAAGCAGTACTTACAATGAGCTTTAATGTGTATAACAATGATGATGAAAATGATTTTTTTGAACCGGGTTATACATTTTTAGACCCTGCTCCTGTTGGTTGGAAATTTCTTGGTAATCCTGAATTAGAGCTTTGGACTGAAAGCCAAATAAAAGAAGGAAAAAGAGTTCTTTAATTTTTTAACTTTATATTTTTAAAACCGCTGTTTTTATAAGCAGCGGTTTTTGTGTATAACTTTATAACTCTTTACAAAATAGAATGATATAATTTTAATATAGTTATCAATTTTTATAAGCTACATTTATTATGTCAAAAAAATATTTATTTGTTTTTTCTTTATTAGTTTTTGTTTTTAATATTGCTTTTATCTCTAAAGCTTTTGGGCAAAATTATATTTACAATATGCCTACGGCAGGCACCAGCTTTATAGAAAAAAAATGTACCAGTAATGTATTGGTAACCGATCAAAGATGTATTGCCTATACCGTGACAGGTTTTACAGATAATATCTTAATCGGAACATATGATGCTGATCCAAATCAAACTTTAATAGTTCATCAAGATTCTTATAATCCTAATAATAACTATGCTCTTCCTTCTCCAAGCAGTCCAAAAACTTTTTCTTCCGGTACTTGT
>CAYMRR010000038.1:0-269 GCA_964393005.1 uncultured Candidatus Saccharibacteria bacterium | reverse complement strand
ACGATAGACTATTTAAAGTAGTTGACATACTTAAAGAGACAAAACAGCTTGCCAGCTTAGCTTTACTCACAATTGGGGTAGTCTTGGAGTAAAAACTAAAAACTTTATCACTCATGACGGAGTAGCTCAAAGTAATGAAGCTTCTTATAGAATAGAAATATTCCCAGCACCTATTACTATACTCGGCACATTAAATGGAAATAGCAATTTTCTTTGGACTACTTTAGACAAAGACAAAACTTTAAATATACAATGTACCAACTCTCTTA
>CAYMRR010000037.1:0-1858 GCA_964393005.1 uncultured Candidatus Saccharibacteria bacterium | reverse complement strand
CTTTTTCTTATATGGATTAAAATTCATATTTTTATATAAATTACTTTATTAATACCTTAATTCTATCACATCTACCCCGCAATCTGTATCACTATATAATATCACCGGAATTTTTACTCTTGTGTTTTCGTTAAATGCCATAAGTATCTAAAATTATAGCAAAATTAATGGTTTTTTACTAGAAAAAGGAGCACTTTCGTGCTCCCTCATCCTACTTGGCTCAGTATCATGGACACCGATGACTATTTGATCTGCAAAACCAGCAACAGCTTCTGCTGTACAAGTCTGGCTAGATGTCAAAATCGTTGAATTGCAAGATTTGTTTATAAGGCTTGGAGTCTGCGCAAAAGATTTAGCCATAAAAACCAAAGAAAAAACAACAATAAATAAAATGTACGGATATTTTTTAAATATAAAAATTAGAAGTTAATAATATTGATAACTTATATTAAAATTATAGCATTCTACTTTACAAAATATTCAAAAGTTCTCCACATTTAGAACCTTCTCCACTTTATCTCTATCGACACCTCACTCTCAATCTTCTCCTCCCTAATAAATTAGGGAGGAGAAGATTAAACGGAGAAAATCCTATTAAAGAGGTCAGAAAAATAAATACAAAAGATACTTTATTGCTATTTTTAAAATAATCATATATAATTAAATATGATAATTGAATGTTCCACTAAAAACTGTACTTTATGGAAAAGTTTTTTAAAAAAAGAGAGGGTAACTGGAGCAATGATTGGGATGATGGGCCAATGGACGATATGGACAACGATCCTAGCGACAGTAACAATCTCCCAGATTGGCAACAATAAGTCGCCCACCCTCTCCAGATTCCTAAGGGTAACTGTCAAAGCGGTTACCCTTTTATTTTTCATCTTAAAAAGATATACTTGATACATATGAAAATAAATTACTCTTCAACAAAGAATGAGTTTTTCTTGTTTTATTTTTCTCAAATTTTTCTCAAAAAACCGATTTATTCTGACGAGATATATAATTTTGCTGAGATTCTTAAAATCGATAAATCTAAAATCAGAAGTTTGGAAATAACAAATACTCAAAAAATAGAGTTGTTTGCAGAAAAAAATCTTGAAGAATTTAAAGATTATCATTTTCTTTTTGATTTTTATGAAGACTTGAATAAAGAAAAAACAAAGATTTTTATAGAAGCAATAATCGCCAACCTAAAAAGGTATTATCAAACATTTCTATCGACCCTAACTAATCTTTTAGGTGAATCCGAAATGCCTGAAGAAATAGATATAGCTTTTGTGCAACCTTCTATAAAAGAAAACAGAATCACCCCCAATGCCTTTACTGGTAAATTTATGGAGAATAAAATCTTTTTAGCTTTTAATGAAAAACTCTTTCCTGACGAAAAAGAAACTCTTGAATATTATACAAAAGTGCTATTACATGAAATAACTCATATTTTTATAAATAAAAATGAAAAACTCCAAAAAATATTGAGATCTGAATGGGAAAATAAATACAGAAACATCAAAGTAAATGCTTATAGATTTAATACGGAAGAATTGTTAACTAAGACTCTTGTTTTCGCTGATAAGGATTTTGGATTTATTTACAAAGATTTAGGGTTTAAAGAAAACGAAGAAAAGAAAGAAGATTCTCTAAGTAAAAATCCTTATCGAGTAATAACTTTAAATTTTTTAAATAATTTAAAAAATGGTGAACCTTTAGAAAAGGAATTACCTCTGTTTATAGAAGCACTGGTAAAAGTAAAGGGGGGAATGTTTGAATAGAATAATTATTACAAAAACAATCCTTCTTTTACTAATTCTTCAATAAAAACTGGTAACATTTTTTCTAGCTTTTTTTCATCTTTAGA
>CAYMRR010000036.1:0-1882 GCA_964393005.1 uncultured Candidatus Saccharibacteria bacterium | reverse complement strand
TTTCTCTTGTGGCAAGTATAAAGAAGAGATAGACATTATCGAGCAAAAGACAGGCAAGGCAAGAAAAATAAAACTCAATGCCTCAGTAAAAGAGTGTGTGGCTTTGTACCTTGACAGCTTAAAGACATTCTCAGAAAATGATTATTTATTCAAGAGTAGAAAAGGTAATAAAGCCATTACCAAAGAAAGCGCACATAGAATAATAAGTAATGTGTGTCTTGAATGTGGGGTTAAAGGCAACTTTGGTACTCATACACTTAGAAAAACATTTGCTTATCAGTTATATATTGCTAATGCTGAGCAGCCAATGATTTTAGAATATTTAATGAAAATATTAAATCATTCAAGCCAATCAATAACACTAAGATACATAGGCTTAGAGCAAGAGACACTAAATGATTTAGTTGATAATTTAAATCTATAATAAATAAAATCGGTGCTAAAAATGGTTTATAGATACTCAAGGTAAAATGCGCTTTTATAATAAGATAATGTGATTGATTATGTAGGGCTTTTGCCTTATGATGTATATATAGATAAATATAATTAAGAGGTGAGAAACAATGATAAAAATTAAAAAAGAGACAGTAAAAAAGACAGCCTTAACAATAGAGATTAAGACAGAGTTAAAGAAAGAGTTAGAAACATATTTAAAAGTGGCAAAAGCTAACTCATACATTGATAAGATAGCCACTTTAAATGATATGATTGAAGAGGCTTTAAATCAAGTTGTAGACAATGAAGAATATAAGAAGTTAAAAGCTACTTATGAGAGAGAGCAAGAGGCTAAAAGAAAGGTTATGAGAGAGGCTAAGGCCAAACAAAGAGCCAAGGCAAAAGAAAAAGCCAAGGCAAAAGAAAGAGTTTCTAAGGTACAAGAGAATATAGAGAGTGTGGCTGAGGCTAATGGTATAAGCCCAAAAAAATAATAAGCCAACCAAAGAAAAAAAAGAGTAAGCCCTGGTGGGTTTATAAGCAGAAAAAAGCTAGAAAAGATTTAAAAAGACAATGTTAAAGACATTGTCTTTTTTATTGCCTTTTGTAAAAAATAAAGATATTTTTTACAAAAAATTTATCAAATCTCTATAATCGAGACAAGGCAATGATTATATATAGAGTAGACACTTTGTATTCTTCTTAATGAAGAAAATTATTTAAAGTAATTAGTTGGGGCTTGTGGCTTTTTCTTCTTCACCACTTGCCCCAATTAAATTTTATCTAAATAAAGGTTGTGTTTTATTATGTGTATTAAAGATAGAATTATTCTATTAAAAGATTTAGGGTTAAGCTATGCTTTTATGTCTACTTTTGTAGGCTTACACCCTACAACTATTGGCAAGTATGTTAGTGGTAGGCTAGATTTAAGGGCAGAGAATTTAGAGAAATTAGATGAACTTACATTTAATTTATGTGCGGCTTTGGGGGTTGAATAAATGTTAGAGATAAGTGATAAATATGCGCTTGAAGAACTAAGCAAGAGTGAGTTAATAGCAAGGTATATTAGGCTTAAAGAAGAGGTTAATAAAAAAATTATTACTAACTTTTTTAATAGTATTAAAGCTCAAAAGACAATCGAGAAGACAATTGAGCAAGAGTTAATAAGAGAGTTTAGAGAAACGGGGTGTTAATATGTCAGAAAAAGAAAAGATTATTTCAGAAATAATAGAGTTAAAAGAATTCTACGAAGGCTTGATTGAGCAAGACAGAGGTATTTTCTCAACCTATCACAAGAAAACTACCTTCTATCAAATTGCTGAGGCTAGCATTCAACAGTTCGAGGGGTTTATTAAGAACCTAGATACTCTTATAAAAAATATCTCTTAGAGGGGTTGGGCAAGAGCTCAGCCTCTCTTTTTTTTTATATCTTTTCTCTCTTGTGAGG
>CAYMRR010000035.1:0-2128 GCA_964393005.1 uncultured Candidatus Saccharibacteria bacterium | reverse complement strand
TCTTAAGCGTCAATATCAGCCTCTTTGGCGTAGGTTTGGATAAAGGATTTTCTAGGCCCAACTTCTGAACCCATAAGCATTTCAAAAACTCTATCCGCTTCTTCAGCGTCTTTAACGGTAACTTGTTTTAGAATTCTATTTTTAGGATCCATAGTAGTCTCCCAAAGCTCTTCTGCATTCATTTCTCCAAGACCTTTATATCTTTGTATTCTTATTTTCGGATTTCTTTTTAGAGCTTCATTTTCTAGTTCTTTTTTTGTCTTTTTATCTTTTTTAGCATTTGTATCTACGAACCCAGCTTCTTTCAAGTTTTCATCGAGTTCTTCATTTTCTAATATTCCATCACCTTCTCCTTCTTCTTGATTTGTATCAAGATCTAAATCTCCTACTAATGCAAATTTCTCTTCATCGCTATATGCATAATTTATTTTCTTACCTTCGGTAATTTTATATAAAGGTGGTTGAGCAATATATACAAATCCATTATCTATCACTTCTTTATAATATCTAAAGAAAAATGTTAAAAGTAAAGTCCTGATATGTTCTCCGTCCACATCGGCATCTGTTGCAATAATTATTTTATGATATCTCAATTTTTTAATATCAAAAGTATCTCCTATAGCAGCACCCATAGCTAATACTAAATTTTTTATCATTTCACTATCTAACATTTTATCGAGTCTAGCTCTTTCTACATTTAAGATTTTACCTCTTAAAGGTAAAATAGCTTGTGTTCTTCTGTCTCTACCCATTTTAGCAGAACCACCAGCAGAATCTCCCTCTACTATAAAAAGCTCAGAATCTTCTGCTTTATTACTCTGGCAGTCTGCCAACTTTCCTGGAAGTGTCATTCCTTCAAGAGCACTTTTACGAAGTACAGAATCTTTGGCCGCTTTAGCAGCTTTTCTAGCTCTTAAAGCTAATATTCCTCTATTTATTATCTCTCTAGCATCATCTGGGTTTTCCTCTAAGAAATAGTTAAAAGCTTCTGAAAATACAGAAGAAACAGCTGATTGAGCCTCCATACTTCCAAGCTTTGCTTTAGTTTGCCCTTCAAACTGTATCTCTCCAAGCTTTACGGAAATTACTACTGTCAAACCTTCAAGCACATCTTCTCCGGTAAGATTTTCATCTTTCTCTTTTATTATATTATTTTTTCTAGCATAAGTATTTATTTGTCTTGTAAGAGCTGTTTTAAATCCTGATACATGTGTACCTCCTTCTGTAGTGGGAATATTGTTAGCAAAAGCTACTATTCTATTTTGAATATCATCTACATATTGAAGAGCTATTTCTACTCCCACATGTTCAGATTGATCTTCTATATTTTTTTCTGTATAAAAAATATTTTTATGTACAGGTTTAAAACTAAGATTAAGATGAGACACCAAGCTCTTAAGACCGCCTTCAAAAAAGAAAGTATAACTTTTATATCCTAAAAGATCTTTTTTAGGTAAATCTTTTAAGAAAGTCTTTCCAGACAAATCTTCCATAAATTTGAAAGACAGTTTTTCTTCTCCAAAATCTTCATATCTTTTTCTTAAGTCTAAAATTTCTATTTTTAGACCTTTTACCAAATATGCTTGCTGTCTTAAATGGGCCACTATTCTTGACCAATTATATTCTACTCCTTCTTTAAAAATTTCTATATCAGGCTTAAAAGTAACTATAGTACCTGTAAATTTAGATTTACCAATTTCTTTTACTCTGGCTTTTGCTATACCTTTAGAATATTCTTGTAAAAAAAGTTTACCTTCTCTATGGACTTCTACTTTTGTATAAACAGATAAAGCACTTACTACAGAAGCTCCTACTCCATGCAATCCTCCAGAAACAGAATATCCAGAATTATTAAATTTTCCTCCAGCATGCAAAGTAGTCATTATAGTTTCTAAAGCTGAAATCTTAGTCTTTGGATGTATGTCGGTAGGTATACCTCTTCCATTGTCTACTACTCTTATAATATTATTAGGTAAAATAGCCACTTCTATTCTATTAGCAAAACCATTCATCGCCTCATCACGAGAGTTATCAAAAATTTCCCAAATCAAGTGATGTAATCCATCTGGCCCTGTAGAACCAATATACATTCCTGGACGGCGACGAACCGGTTCAAGCCCTTCTAAAA
>CAYMRR010000034.1:0-2191 GCA_964393005.1 uncultured Candidatus Saccharibacteria bacterium | reverse complement strand
CAGTCAAAGAGGATGTCAAGAAAGAGGATGCAGAAGCTATTAAGGCTAAGTTTGAGGAGATTGGTGCTACCGTTGAATTGGAGTAGTTTACCAAGATTGGACTCAAGAAAGGCCACCGAAAGGTGGTCTTTTTTATATGGAGGATTGGGATCAGAACTTGAATTACTCAAAACTAGTATATCTCCCTAACAGCAACTTTTGCTTTAGAATACAGTGTAATTACGAATATATATCTATTCTGGCCAATATGTCGAGGCTGATTTGACTGCCTCTATCCTATTTCTACCTTCATATGCTCCTGGTCGTGTATTAATCGGAATGGAAACTCCCCACCAAGTATTTCTTGAAATTGGAATTGATGTTACCTTGGGTACTCTAAGCTCTACCAAAGTAGGAGTGTCTGTTAAAGGTTTTGAAACAGATGAATCGGTATACGAAGACCATTGTGATGTACTATATTTCTGATGTGACAAACCTATTGGTGTTCCTACTGTACAGGTAGGATAGTCTACACACATACCCATATTCTCTCCTGAGTGATTTTGATTGAGACCTACATTACCTGTCGCTGTTGTTACAACTATTTTATCTAGCGGATCTGTGGTTTGATTGACTATAAGAGTACCGTAATTTAATGTCTCTGTAACACTAAAAGCGACTAAAGAGTTCATCTCTACCCCTGAGGATTGTGCTGTACCTGAGACAGTTCCCACCGTTGCCCTCACTGTTGCTAGCCAGTTCTGCGAATCGTACTGTGTCTGCGTATCTGTTGGATCTGCATAGTACCAGACACTTGCCGTGCAGGTATAGCTAGCTGTCTTATCTGTTGGGCCTGTACAAGTACCTGTGTTTACACTGCAAGAGATTTCTGTGTAGCACTTATTATTGTCAGCATTGGAGGAGGAAGAACAATTTGAATACCCTACTCCTGATCGGTATAGGTATGCTTTGACATCACTTATTGATTGGCAACTATTATCTGATGTTACTGTGGCAGTAATATCTACACCTACAGTAGTACTTTCTTCAGGTGTGATGCTTTGTCCACCATTTACTGATACGGATGTTACTATGGGAGCTACACTATTTACATTAAAGAAACTGTTAGAACCTTGGGTAGTACCTGTTGCTGCTGCATTGTCTCCATCAAAGATATATGCATATGCATTGTATGTACCTGCACTAAATGGGGATGGAATACTGTATGAGCATGATGGATTAGAATCTACCAGAGAGCTTGTACACCATGTATCTGATGCTCCTCCACTACATGCTGTACCGGTGACACCCTGTGTTTTACATACTACTAGCTTTACTTGTGAAGAATCAGGATCTGATGCTACTGTACTCCATGTTATATTTGCACCCGGATTTACAGGAGAGTTGTTTGATACTGAGGTAAAGGTTGGGGGTTGATTTACAGGCGTTGCCGTTACATTAGAGGTGTATGGTCCTTGCCCTACACTATTTACTGCTGCAACTCTAAAGTAATATTGCTGTCCATTTGTTAGGCCTGTTACTGTTGCTGATGTACTTGTTGATACTCCATCATCAAAGGTTGTCCATGTACTACCATTTGTGCTGTATTGGATAACATAGTCGGTAATAGAGGCTCCTCCGTTTGAGCTAGGAACTGTCCAATTTAATGTTACTTGTTTATTCCCTGCTGTTGCTGTTAGGTTTAGAGGTTCTGTCGGTGCCGATTGTACTGTTATATTATATGTTGCAAACTGTCCATCTGGGTTTGTTAATTTAACAGCTAAAGTACCTGTTGTAGAAAGAGAGGGTGATACTGCACTCATAGAGGAGGTAGAGGTGTATGTTGTACTTGTTGCTGGAGTAGTTCCAAACTCTATGGTTGGTATTTCTTTTTTAAGAACATAGCTAGGAGTTGGTCTGTTTGTATCTTCCATATTACCTAATTGACCTCTATTGTTATATCCCCAACAGTAACTCTGATTATCACTACCTATACCACAAGTGTGATAATAACCTGCACTGATACTACTAAGAGTTACACCAGTAGGAATGGCGCCGCTACTCACTTGAACAGGGACATTAGACTGAGTTGTACTACCATTACCTAATTGACCATTACTATTAATTCCCCAACAGTAACCTTTCCCATCACTACCTATACCACAAGTGTGATAATAACCTGCACTGATACTACTAAGAGTTACACCAGTAG
>CAYMRR010000033.1:0-2217 GCA_964393005.1 uncultured Candidatus Saccharibacteria bacterium | reverse complement strand
CTCTATTTTTATAATCTGCTTGAGCTCTTTGCCAACCTCTCAAATATTCATCTCTTTCTTTTTCTAATCTTTTTATTTTATTTTCAAACTTTTCTTTTAATTTATCTTTTTGTCTTTTACTTTTCTCTTTTTCTCCTAGCTCTTCTCCTTCTTCGCTCAGTTCTTCAAAGACAATGTCTTCTATTATTTCTTCAGCCTTTTCATTATTTTCCGTATATTCTTTCTCTATTTCTTCGTCTTTATTATGCTTAATATCTTTCATAATTTATATTTTTTAAAATAACAAACACTAATTTAATAATCTTACTGAAATTTTATACAAAACTAACTAAATGCACTCAAATTAGTGATGGTAGCATTATATCACAATTTTTAAAAACAAAAAACCTTACTAAATCAGTAAGGTTTTAGGATAAATTTAAAAAAACTTATTCTCTTTCTCTTTTAATTTTTTCTATCCAATTTTTTTTTACTATTTCAAAAAGTTTTGGCATTTGGTTTACCATAAACATATATCCTAAATATAAAAATAAATAGAAAGAAAAATAAAAAAAACTAGAATTTTTAGTAAAGATTCCAAAAAGGAAGAGAACTTTAATTAAAAGAACGCCGGCTAAAATAAAAAAGAAATTCTTCATTTAAAATTTAATTTAGTTTGTTAGGTTTAAAAAATGGCCTTTTAAAGCCTATTTTCTTAATTATATCATAGCAAAATAATATTATTTTGTCAATATTTTGTCAATTTAGCTTTATTTTTCCTCTTAAAATAAAAGCCAGATTTTCTCTGACTTTTATAAAAAATACTCTATCTTTTTGACCAAGTTGGTCCTTTTCTAGCTTTTTTAAGACCAAATTTCTTTCTTTCTTTCTTTCTAGGATCTCTTTTAAGAAAACCAAATTTTTTAAGAGTAGTTCGCATTGATTCATCTTCTTTTACAAGACATCTTGTTATACCATGTCTTACAGCTTCGGCTTGAGAATGTATACCAGATCCAGATACTAGTACAGTAATAGCATAATTGTTAGCTATATCTGCTTTAGTAAAAGCAGAGTTTACTATAGAAAGTAGTTCACTTGTTTGGAAATAATCTTTAATATCTTTATCGTTTACCAAAAAAGAGCTTTTAGTAGATGGAGTCATTCTTACTCTTGCTGTAGAGGTTTTTCTTCTTCCTATTGCTTCTATGTATTTATCTTTTGCCATATTTATTTTATTCTTCTATTATTAAATTTTTCATTCTTTCGTCTAATAATTTATTTTTAGGAAGCATTCCTTTTATAGCATGCTTTAAAAGTTCTTTATGTCCTTTTTTCTCTACCACTTCTGCCCAATTTTTAACTTTCTGGCCTCCAGGATATCCAGAATAGGTTTTGTGAACACTTTCTTTTAGCTTGTTTCCTGTAATTCTTATTTTAGAAGCATTTATTACTTTTACTTTTACAGGAGCTACAATATTTTTTGCAAAACTTGTAGAATCTTTAGCATTCAATATAGAAGCCACTTCAGAAGAAAGTCTTCCAAGTACTTTACCAGTTGCATCTATAGTATATTCTTTTATTTCTTGTGTTTTAGTCATATATTTATACAAATTCTATTATAGCCATTGGAGAACCATCTCCTATTCTTTGACCAAGCTTTATAACTCTTAAATATCCACCATTTACTTCTTTATATTTTGGAGCTATTTCTTTAAAAAGTTTTTTAGCTTCTTCTTCTTGATTTAAAATCCTACTAGCTACAAGCCTTCTTCTTGCTATAGTATCTTCTTTTGCTAAAGTTACTAGTCTTTCTACAAAAGGTCTTATTTCTTTTGCTCTAGCTTCGGTAGTTTCGATTTTACCATGTCTTATAAGATTAATAGCCAATCCTTTAATAAAAGAATTTCTCTGGTTTTTCTCTCTTCCAAATTTTCTGTAATTTTTATGATGCTTCATGTTTTTGTCTATAATTTATACACTTTTTAAAGAATTTTTGCAAATTATTTACTTTTATCTTCTTTTAAAGATAAACCTTTACCTTCTAGCAACTCGGTAATCTCTTCTATAGCTTTATCTCCAAGTCCGCCAAGAGCTTTTAGGTCAGCTTCAGACTTTTTGATAAGCCCAGCTAAAGTTTTTATCCCTCCTGCAAGTAAAGCATTTTCTGTCCTAGTAGAAAATTGCAACTCTTCTATTTTTATTTTGGTTTTTCCTGCTGGCACAATCCAATCAATAATA
>CAYMRR010000032.1:0-2374 GCA_964393005.1 uncultured Candidatus Saccharibacteria bacterium | reverse complement strand
TATATTCTTCAGGGCCAAGAAGCATATCTATAGCTTTTATATTGTCTTTATATTTTATAAAGCTTTCATCTAAAATAATACCATTTGGATTTTCTTTATTATAAATAGTGGTTATACCATTTTCTACTACCACTCTATCTCCTGGTAAGCCTATCAATCTTTTTATAAAAAATTTGCCATTGTATTGATCGTTTTTATTATGTCTAAAAACTATTACATCTCCTCGCTCTAGTCTATCAAGATCAAAGTGAAGCTTGTCTATTAAAAGCAATTCTCCCGACTCCATATTTGGAAGCATAGAATCTCCTTCTACTAAAAATGGTTGAATAACAAAAGCTTGCACCGCTCTTATAATAATTAAAATAATAAGCAATAAGAGTAGCAATTTGCCTGGAGATTCTCCTTTTTCTAAAATCCTAAGCTTTACTAGATTTCTCCTTGTCTTTTTTGAAAAGATAGCTATAAAAAGAGTAAAAAGAAAAAGAAAAATAAGTATAGAGAGCAAAAAACTAAAAGGGTTTCCCAAAATATCATTAATAGAATTTCCCACAATCTCTCCAATGTTTATATTAGTATTCATAAGTAAAAGTTATACAAAGTTAAAAAGATTATAGCATTATTAGTCGCTTGCTGGCAAATATTTTGCTATAATTAATTTCTAATTAAAGAATTATGAAGTTTCTTATTTTTCCGCTTGGAAATTTTGGTGAAAAATACTCAAAAACAAGGCATAATGCTGGTCGATTTCTTTTTTCATATTTAAAAAAAACAGAAGCCTATTTAGCCTTAAAAGAAGAATATAAAATAGAAGAATTTTTTGGAGAAGGCTATATGAATGAATCTGGAAAATATCTAAAAAAATATTTAAAAAATAAAAATATAAATATAGAAAATATTATTATTCTTTACGATGATAAAGATTTAGAAATAGGAGATATAAGAGAAGCTAAAGATAGGGGAGATGGAGGGCATAATGGTCTTAAAAATATTATAGAAAATTTAGGCACCAAAGATTTTCCTAGAATAAGGATAGGCATAGCTCCAAAAGGCACAGGTAAAAATGGCCTCATTCCTCCACATGGTGATATGGTAAAAAGCTATGTCTTAGCCAATATGAAAGAAGAAGAAATGGATATTTTGGCAAGCAAAGCTTCTTTAGACAGAGTAAATTTTTATTTATCTGAAATAGTTAAAAAAAATAGTGTTTAGCACTTAGCTAAACACTATATTGTTCTTTTTTATAAAAAATTTCCGAGGCCTCGTTTAGCCTGTTTTCAAGTTTTACTTCCCAGCCAGGAAGCTTTTTTTTATAGATTTTACCAATTTCTGAACCAGAAAAATATGTAGGCAAAATCTCTTCTAGAAATTTCTCTCTTCCATAAGCTTTAAGGAGAGATGCTACTCTAGGAGTTTGAGAATAATCTTCTAAGAGAAATGTTTCCATACTATCTAATTTTATATATTAAAACAACAATAAATGACTAAATAAGCCAATATTCCTCCAATTATAACATATCATAAAGATACTTAAAAGTCAAGTTTTTTCTGATTAAAAAGGGGAGTTTTCTAAAAAACACTAAAAATAATAAATAAAATCAAGGTTTTTAGCCTTGATTTTATTTTAAGATTATTTTTTAAAATTAGTCTTTTTTGAGAGTTAAAGTCATTTTTTCGTCTTTTCCTTCAAAGAATGTAATTTCAAATTTATACATTTGCCCAAGTGAAAGCTCTTCTTTCATTTTATTTTCATTTTCAAAATCTGAAATATGTACAAGTCCTGCTACTCCTTCTTCTATAGAAGCAAGAGCTCCATGCTTGTTAAAACGAATTATTACTCCATCTACTATATCTCCTTTTTTATATTTTTTGCTAGCTGCATTCCAAGGATTTTCTTTCAGCTTTTTCATAGAAAGAGAGATTTTATTATCTTTTATTTCTATAATTTCTACTTTTACAGCATCTCCTACTTTGGCATAGTCTTTAGTATTTTCTACAAGACCCCAATCTATTTCACTTTTGTGAATAAGGCCTTCTATTTCATTATCTATTTTTACAAAAATACCAAAATCTACAATTCCTGTAACTATACCTTCTACAGTATCACCAATATTGTATCTAGATACTATTTTGGTAAGCATTTTCACATCTTCTACACTTTCTTTTTTCTTTTCTTCGCTAGGAGCAGTAAGCTCTCCTGTCACAGGATCGGTAGATTCACTAAAGATAAGCTTTCCTTCTTTTGGTATAGAAGCAATAATAGTAACTGGAATTCTATTTCCTACAAGCTTTTTGAGCTCGGTAAGGATTTGGCTTTTTTCACCATCTTCTACTTTAGGATAATTTTCTCCTTTTAATTGAGAAGAAGGTAGAAAAC
>CAYMRR010000031.1:0-2856 GCA_964393005.1 uncultured Candidatus Saccharibacteria bacterium | reverse complement strand
CTTAATATAAAAATATGAAATTTAGCATTATCACTCCAACTCATAAAAGACCAATAGAATTAAAAAGAGCAATAGAAAGTGCCTTAAACCAAACCTATACAAACTGGGAAATGATAATAGTAAATGATTCTCCAGATTTTGACTATTCTAGTATAGAAAATAGTGATATTTTAAAAGATGAAAGAATAAAATATTTTAAAAATAAAGAAAACAAAGGGTTAAACTATTCTAGAAATGTGGCATTAGACAATATTTCAGAAAATTCTGATTATATAACCTTTTTGGATGATGATGACTGGCTAAATAGTGAATGCTTAAATAAAGCAGTAGAAATTATAAAAGAAAAACCAAATTTTAATTGGTATGTATCAAATCATATTTTTAATGGAGGTGGTACTCTTAATACTTCAAATAAACATATACTAAATTATGTAAGAGATTATTTGATTCTAAAAAAACTTAAAGGAGATGCTACTCATATTATTTCTACAAAATATAAAAATTTAAGATTTTCTAAAAAAGTAAAACAAGCTGAAGAATGGATGTATTTTGCTCAAATTCCTGAAAAATTTTATTATTATAATTTTAACTCAAAAATATCTGAAGGGTATTTAGAACAAGGTATTTCTAAAATTTATAAAAATAAAAAAGAAAAGTTAAAAAATACCTATCATTTATATAAAGAACTTTTTAAATTAAAAAATTTTAATTTGTATATTTGGCTAGTATATTTACCTTTAAGGATTGGGGCTATTTTATTAAGATAATCTTAAACAGAATTAAAGTCATACTTTTCATTTTTTCCATCTTTTACTCCTCTTTTGGATAATTTTATAAATAAAGATATTCTACTCAAAGCTAATTTAGAAATTTTTCCCTTTATAACTAAACTTAAAAATATTATTAAAGCATAAGTGTATAAATTAAAATACAAACTAAAGCTATTTTTTTTAAGATCACTAGAGTAAAAAAAATGTGTATTATACCAAGAACGAACTAATCTAAACTCTGCTATATTTTTATTAGTAAAAAAGTTAGTTCTATCTTTAGGGTGATTATGTAAATCTAGATCTTCAATTTTAATATTATAGACATTATAAATAGGATAATTTTTCTTATAAATTCTGTGAGTCCATTCTGAATCATCAGCATATACAAAATATTTATATTTAGGAAAACCTATCTCCTTTATTATTTTTTTAGGAATTATACCCCCCCCATATCCAAAACCTAAAGCCCTTCTTATTGGTAAAAAACCTTCTTCTCTTATCTGATTCTTAAAATATTTAAATATTTTTTTTAAAATAAAGTTAAAAGCTGAAAAAAGAGATAATTTATCCATACTAACATCATCTAACCACATATTTTTATCATTTAATAGTCTATTAGCAACTAAAACTACCTCATCTTTTTTTTCAAAGATATTTAAATAATTAAGGAACTTTTCTATGAAATTTTTCTCTATTAAATTATCATCATCTAATAATAATAAATAATCTCCTTCTGTATTTATAAAATATTCCATACCCGCTCCAAAGCCTCCTGCCGACCCTTTATTTTCCTCAAACCTTATATATTTGAAATTTTTATATACAGAATTTTTTATAAAGCTTTCTATTTCTTCTTTATTTTCAGAGTTATTATCTACCACTATTATCTCAAATGGTTTTTCTTCTGCCACCCTTTCTAAAACTTGTTTTAGAAAATGAAATCTATTTCCATAGGTTACTGTTAATATTGATATTTTTGTCATAAGTTTGTTAATCTAAACCCAACCTAAATAAATATTTTTAATATTATTTTCTTTTATTAGATTTTCTAACTTTTCTAATTTCTCTTTACCATCATCAAACATTCTAGCATGGGTTTCTACTACTATATATTTACAATATTTATAAGTCTTTTCTTTTATCATTTTTTCTAAAACATCAAACTCTGCACCTTCTATATCTAATTTACATAAATATACTGGTGGATAGTTTTCATTTTCTAATTTAAAATTATTTTTTAAATATTGAGAAAAATCTATGACTCCCACTTTTTCTTCTACTACCTTTTCTTCTTTTTTACCATTTTTAGCAAAAAAGTTATTCATAATAGATCCGCCAGTGGTTCGAGAAATATTATTTTTAAAATTTTCATTATTATATAAAACTAATTCTGTATCTTTATCTCCTAGAGCTAAATTGTTTATCTTTACTTTATTATTATTTTTATATTTTCTTTCTAAAATATTTTCTACCAAATATTTATTTGGCTCAAAAAGATGTATATTTGCTCCCAAAGATAAACAAAGATCTGTAAACAATCCTACATTAGCCCCCCCCATCTATACAAATAAAATCATCTTTTATTTCATAAAACATATGTCTATATTCTTCTAAGATACCTAAATTATCCATTTTTAAATTAAACATTCCAATACCATTTGGGTCTACTATAGCTTGTTCTATTTTAGAGATTTTCTCTCCATTAAGAAAAAGTTTATAAAAATTTCTAGGAAATTTGCCTATAAACTTTAAAATTAGCTTTATTTTATCCATATATTTCTTTCCCAAAATTATTTTTCTTTAAAATTTTCTATTTTTATTATAAGGCTAGAGATTATATTGCTTGCAAATCTCATAACTATAGCCACAATTATAGCACCCCAAAGGCCGAAATACATAGCAGAAAAAAAGAGAGCTCCAAGTCCTGTTACCAGAGTGCTAATTTGAATAATATTTAATAATCTAATCTTCCTAGTCTCATAAAAATACTGATAAGCTGGATAAAAAGCGATAGAGAGAATTGAAATCGAGTAAACTACCGCAAATTGATAAGAAAAGAAATATTTAGCAAACAATATTTTATAAA
>CAYMRR010000030.1:0-4737 GCA_964393005.1 uncultured Candidatus Saccharibacteria bacterium | reverse complement strand
CAAATTCTGTATGTGGAGTAATAGATCCTGGCTTAGCAAGAACTTGTCCTCTCATAAGTTCTTCTTTTTTCACACCTCTTAAGAGAATTCCAGCATTGTCTCCTGCTAGTCCTTCTGTAAGAGATTTGTTAAACATTTCAATACCTGTAACGGTAGTTTTCTTGGTATCTCCAAGTCCTACAATTTCAATTTCATCGTTAAGCTTTAGAGTTCCTCTTTCAATTCTACCTGTAGTCACAGTTCCACGTCCTTCGATAGTAAAGATGTCTTCAATAGGCATAAGGAAAGGTTTGTCGATTTCTCTTTCTGGAATAGGAATCCAAGTATCAAGAGCATTCATAAGCTCTACAATCTTTTGTGCCCATTCATCATTTAAGTCTTTAGCTTCTGAAGCTTTTAGACCTGATCCTCTAATAACAGGAGTATTTGCTCCATCGTATCCATTTTTAGTAAGAAGCTCTCTTACTTCTTCTTCTACGAGGTCAAGCATGTCTACATCGTCTACCATATCGCATTTGTTTAAGAAAACTACGAATTGAGGTACACCTACTTGCTTTGCTAAAAGTACATGCTCTCTTGTTTGTGGCATAGGCCCATCAGTAGCAGCTACTACTAAGATAGCTCCGTCCATTTGAGCAGCACCGGTAATCATGTTTTTGATATAGTCGGAGTGTCCTGGAGCGTCGATATGAGCATAGTGTCTATTTTCTGTTTGATATTCTTGATGAGAAAGAGAAATAGTAATACCTCTTGCTTTTTCTTCTGGAGCCTTATCAATAGAGTCTACTGATTTGAGCTTATTCTCTGGATTCATAAGGTGAAGAACATTGAGAATTCCAGCTGTTAAAGTTGTTTTACCATGGTCTACGTGACCAATGGTTCCCACATTTACGTGAGGCTTTGTTCTTGAAAATTCTGACATAATTTTATTTAAAATTAATTAATTGTTTTGATTTAAATCTTTTAGTCTTTGTTATTTCTACATCTATTCGTGAAATAATATTGGACTTTTTTATTAAAACTAATAATAATAGCCACTTGGAAACCAAACTAAGTTATAGAGTCAAGTGAATACCACAAATATTATCACAAAATATTAAAATATGCAAATAAAGCCTATTAAAATAAAAGTAAAATAAGTAGTCAAAACAAAGCTTATTTTAAAAACTTAAAAATTTAGCGAGTTTTGATTTTTTTAATGAGTTTTTGGTCAAAATTGTAAATTAGGCTTAGATTATCATAGACTATAATATAGTCTCCATTTTTTATAGCTTCATAAAATTCATCTTGCTCTTTCAAATCTTTAGCATTAGATACTCTTACTACATTTAAAGGCTCTTCGCTTGGTAATACCAATTGTTCTCCTAGTCTTTCTAAAACCATTTCTTGACTTACAGATTCAGCATTTGTTTTATTTGTAGTTATTATTCCATAAAGGGCTCCTACTACTATAAAAATAAAAGCAATACTCAAAAAGGCAGTTTTCACTATTTTACTGAAAGATAATCTTTTTTTTCTTCGCCTTTTTGCCATAATTAAAATATTTAAATAAAAAGAAAGAGCCATCCAAAATGTATAAAATATACTTCTGGTGACCCGTTACTTATATTTATATTATAAACGACATTTTATAAAAGACAAACTTTATAAACGACATTTCTGTGGATAACTTTGTCGTTTATAAAAATAGAATTAAAAATGTCGTTTATAAAAATAAAAAAGCTGCTTTTGGCAGCTTTTAATTTTTAGAAGCGCAGATTTTCTCAATTATATCATAGCAAGTATCACTAATAAAGTCAAGGGTTTCTTAATGTGGGCATCCAACTAAACTTTTTACTTTATTTAAAGATAAACTATAAAAATTACCAGTACCATTATAAAGCCCGAGAGGAGTCATTATTTCAGATTCATATTTTGACTGAAAAGCTTGTGTTACTTCTTTAGTTTCTGCTCCAAAATAGCCAGTAATAGGCATATTTACTCCTATTTCTTTATTAAGAAATGCTTGTATCAATTTTACCCTTTCTCCAGAAGATCCATATACTATAGGGGTGTCTAACTCATTGCAAGATATTATCTGCCCATTTAAAGGTGAAACAAAATATCCTTTTTGTTTCACATTATCTATAGTCTCTTTTGGTGCATTTACTTTTGTATCGTTATCTATAACAATAACCTCCATTTCTCCATCAGCATTCTTATTGTAATAGGTGATTATTACTGGCTCTTTTTCAATATTAGGATTTGGAAGAGGCAAAACTCCACCTCCACCAGAAGATTTTGGTTTAACTTTGCTAGGGTCTGGTATAGAAACTTTTATACTTTTTGCTTCTCCATAAACTCCTAAACTAGATCTTGGTATTATTTTGAAAGTTATTGTTTTACCTATATCTTCTGTACTAAGAATATAGTTTAATGGATTTTCACTTCCTGTATTTTCTTCTTCTACTAAAATACCATCTCTATACCATTCTAAAATACTATTTTCTTCCGGATAATTCTCTGTATCAGAATAATCATAACTTATACTAAGAGTAGTGCTAGCTACCAAATCTCCATCTTTTTCTAATGTTAAATTGTCTATTATAGGAAAAGAGTTGGCTATTTTTACTCCTAGACTAACTTCTGTATTTCCTAAATTTGATGTAAGAGAAGACTTGGCTGTAACTTCAAAATAAATAGTTTTACCAAAATCTTGAGGGCTAATAGTATAAAAAGCTGTGTTTTCTCCTTCTATTTGTATAGCTTCTTCAAAACTATCGTCACTTCTATACCATTTCAAAATACTTTCATTATAATCAGACTTTCTATCTATATTGTCAGAATAAGAATAAACTCCTTCCAAAACATCATCACCTTCCACTCCATTTTCTAATATTAAAGCATTGTCTACCGAAGGATCAGAATTTCCAATTACTATATTTCCGCTAAATGTTTCAAATTCTATATCCTCTAAAGTTACATTAACCTTAACTACCAAAATTTTACCAAGATCTTGTTGGCTAATAGTGTAATATTTGGAAGTCTTTCCTGGAATTAAAGTAAGATTGTCTAAAGAATCTTTATAATACCAAGTATAAGTAGGAATAGGCACAATATCTCCCAAATCTTCATATTGAGGGTAGGCAGTATATTCTTCATTTATATAAGGGATTCCAGCTACTACTACAGTTTTGAGTCTTGGCCCTGTTTCGCCTGATTCTTCTCCTTCACCACTATCTGCAAATACTTTAGTAAAAGAAAAAACAAAAGAAAAAACAAAAAAAAGAACAATGCTATTTATTATTAATCTTTTAATATTTTTTTTCATATTTTTATAAAGAAAAAAGTCATTATTACCCGACTCTAAAATAGGTAATAATGACCCTTACTCATAAGTATATTATAAACAAGATTGTACAAAAGACAAAGCTGTAAACAATATTTATGTGGAAAACTATCTAGGGAAAATCATCTCTTCTGTAATATTGAAATATCCTGCTACTCCTGGAGGGGTGGTATCTGGAAATTGTTGGCCGTTTCCTGTTGGATAATAAGAGATATTTCCTGCATTATTTATAATTTCATCTAATTTACAAGTATCTCTAGCTACTGCTTTTCTAGTATTAGCATCAAAATATCCTGTAGGTTGTAAATTTCTTAATAATTGATATTTTTTTAAAGCTTCTTCTGTAATAGGGCCAAAATATCCAGTAGGAGCATGAGACATTATATTGTTTTGAAAGAGAAAAGTTTGTAAAAGTAGAACATTTCCAAACAATACATAATCTTTTGAACCATGACCTAAATCATAAGCTGCATCTATACATTGTAAGTTATAAGATATAGGAAGAAATTTCTGAACCATTTGAGCTGACGAGCTTTTATATCCAAAGGCTAAAAATATAAACAAAATCAGTAAAATTACTCTATTTTTTTTAAGATTTTCCATATTTATATTATAAACGACATTTTATAAAAGACATTTTTTATAAACGACATTATGTGGATAACTGAATTTAAAAAGAATATAAATAACCTATAAAACTATAGATAAAAGGTACGATAAGAGCAAATACTCTTACAGCTAAAAAGATTATCAATATCATTAATAAAGGATTTGAAAAAATAGCCTTTATATTATGCATTTTATTACGAAATCTGGTTTCTTCATTCAAATACTTTACTTCTATTTCTTTTCTTTTGCTAAAAAAGTTTTTTATTTTTAAGAAAAAATCCTTAGAATGATGAATTATTTCTGTAAAAATAGAAAATCCGTCAGCTGGAGGAAAGGGAAGAGAGTTAAACATAGCTAAAAATAGATTTATAATAGTTATATTTTTTAAAATAGCTAGGCTAAAGCTATTTATATATCCAAAATATTTTAATATATAAAAAATAATAACAGCTAAAATAGCTATAAAAATATTGGTTAAAACACCAGCTGCAGCTATTTCTAGCTCTGCATACTTTTTATGTTTCACATTATTTGGATTATAAGGAACAGGTTTTGCCCAGCCAAAAGGTATACCAGCCAGAAAATAGGCTATTATAGGCACTACAATAGACCCTATTCTATCTATATGTGAAATAGGGTTTAGGGTGAGTCTACCTGCGTGAAAGGCTGTAAGATCTCCATTTCTATAAGCAGCATAGCCGTGAGCCACTTCATGAAGTACTATAGAATAAAAAATTATAATAATAAAAAATAGTGTTTCCATAAAAGATAATAGCTAGTATAGCATACTCTTTAAAAGA
>CAYMRR010000029.1:1122-5274 GCA_964393005.1 uncultured Candidatus Saccharibacteria bacterium | reverse complement strand
TAGAATTAGGATTAGAATTAGGATTAGAATTAGGATTAGAATTTGGATTAGAATTAGGATTAGAATTAGGATTAGAATTAGGATTAGAATTAGGATTAGAATTAGGATTAGAATTTGGGTTAGGATTTGGGTTAGGGTTTACTGGAAAAGGGTCTACAGGTACCACTTGTGATCCATAAGGTAATAAATAAACTTTAAACCCAGAAAGATCTAAATAATAAGGCCAATTATTATCAAACATAATATCTCTATAGTATAAAGTAAAACCATTTGATTCATCATAAAAACCATATACTCCCTCTGGTCCATGATTATTTGGTATAGAAGTAATATTATAAGTAGTAGGATCTATATATAAAGTATTTCCTGTATTTTGATTACCTACTTGGCCAGGTATTGAATAATTACCATCTTCTGGTACAGGTATCAAAGAAGTTCCACCACTACCATCTGGGTATTCATAATAAGAATCTCCTCCTGGATTAAAAACAGCATCTTGATAATATTCTATCCTTCCAGTATCTGGATTAAAAAATCCAACAGAACCTTCGCCACTATCATAAGTATAATATCCTGTAGTAGGATCCACATAAAAATCTGTATTATCAAAACCTATACCAGCGTATACTAAATCTGGATTATTTAAAATAGCGTTATAAATCTTTTCCATTTCATTTGGATCTATTTTTACATCTTCAAACATTGATCCTGGAGGAGGCGTATTAGTAGAAGGATTAACAAAAGAAAAATCATAAGTAGGAGAAGATGTAGCATATTTAAAAATAGCTATATCAAAATCTGAAGGAAAACCAATATATCCTGCAGGACAAATATAATGACTATCTATAGTGTAATAATCTCCTAAATCAAAATAAAAAGGCTTTTTAGTTATAGAATCCATAACTCTTACATGATTTGGATTGTCGGGTTCTGGAAACTCTATATTTCTAATACAAAGCATAAGTTCTGATTTTGCTACAACCAAATCTCTACCATCAAAAAAGACAAAAAGAAAACCGCCGATTAAAATCGAAAAGATAAAGAGATTAAAAAATAATTTTCTAAATTTCATAATACAGTAAAACCTCTTTCATTTACTATATTTAGTATACCAAATTTTTTAACCAAGTTATAAGCTTTATATCCACAGAATTATTTTGCTCTTTTGTTTTGTTTTCTCCACTTTTAACTATTTTCTGAGATGTTTTTCCTTCTTCTAAAACTAACCTTTTTAAGACTGTCTGGCTTTCTTTTTGGACAATATTAAAATTTGAAACTTTTGTATTTGTATTTTCTAATTTAATATTAGATGTATTTTCTTCTTTAACATTTACCAAAAGATTGTTTGAGCTAATCTGAGGTAAATCTGCTAAACTTTCAATATTAGTTGTATCTATTAAAAATATCTCTCTTGATAAAGTATTTTCTTCTAACAATATTTCTACTACCTCTAATGTGCTAGTAGCTTCTTTTTCAAATTTAGTTAAAACTTTTCTATTTGGATAAAGAAGAGAAACATTTTCACTTGGCATTTTAAATCCTAAAATATCTCCGGAAATTTTAGTCGCTCTGTTTTTCCCAAGCATTAAGTTTTTTGGTAATGTATATTCTCTATCATTTACTTTTATTAAAAATCCAGATAAATACAAATCATAATTTGTATTATTTTTTAATTCTATATAATTTTCTTCTTCAATTTCTCCTACTTTTTCTATTTTTATATCTGGCTCTATCACTTTTATATTCATAATAGCCTTTGCTCCAGAAGTAAAACCTTTTGCTTCTGCTATCAATATATAATCTCCAGGATAAGTATATATATGACTCACTTCTTGCTTGCCAATTATCTCTCCTCCATCTCCAAAACTTATATTAAAATCTAAAGAATTTATTAGTTGCTTTTTACTATCTATAGCGCTTACTATAAATTCATTTACTGCTAGAGCTGTTGCAATTTTTTGTTTTGGCAATAAGACTTGTATATCTCCATATTTTTCTAAATTATTTTCTAAAACCTCTTCTTCATTATCTGTTTTAGGGTCTTTTTCTTTATTATTAGAAGAGTCTTTATTATCTTCTGTTGTAGTTTTACTTTTACTTTCTCCTATTATTGGCTCTAAAACATCACCACCATCTGGACAAAGAATATTTCCATAGCTAGCACAAGTGTAAATATTTGGAGTAGATTTATTATCTGTAATTTGTATATAAGCTCCTTCTTTAGCTAAAGAATAATTACTTCTAAATACTAGATTAGCAGTTTCTGGTAAAGATTTGGAAATAGTAGAAGCAGGAGAAAGAGATTTATATATAAAAATAGTGGCTCCACTTGGAAAGCCTTTTTCACCAACCATATCTTTAATTTCTCTTTTAGAATCTGAACTGTTATCCATTATCCTATAACTAGTCGTAGTAAAATCTGTTATATCTTCTCCATCATTATAAACTTCTATCCATCTATCTCCCGCATCTCCTCCTAAATAAATATTTTTAATCTGTAAAGCCTTACTTGTCTCAACACTAAAAATAAAAACTAATAAAAAGAAAAACCAAAATTTTGATGTTTTCATAAATTATGAACAATACTTTTTAATATCTTTAAATTTTATCATAAAAAAAAGACCCACTAAGGGTCTTTTTATATGAATTGTTAATACTCTGTTAGATAAAGATTAAATCTTTCCATTTTTTTCTAATTTTTCCAGATCAGAAATTGTCAATCCTTTAATCCTTAAAAGACGAAAGACTGCCAACCTTTTAGCATCAGATCTTTCTGGGGCCAGATGAAAAGCATCTACTACCATAGAATAAGTAGGGGCATTGACTGCTCTTAAAGAGCTATACCACTCCCAAGCTTCCCAAGCTTCCACATAACCCTCCTCACCTTTTTTAAAACCATTACAAGCTTCTTTAGCATCTCTTAAGGTAGGATACTTATTTAAAGTACCATTGGTCATAAGTTTGCTTTTTAAAGCTGATTTTAAATTATCTTTTACCGGGAAAAGAGCAATGTCTAATATCTCTCCGGAAGAAAGACTTGTATCCCTCATAACGACAGTTAGTTTTTGATTTGTCAACCAAAGCTCTCTTTCTAACTCCTCTTCTCTTTTGGTTTTTTTTCTTTTTTCCTTTTCCATGTCTCCTTAAGTTTTAATTGTTTAAAAGAACTATTACTTCTACTTTAACTATATCACAGTATCATAATAAAGTCAATAAAAAAAGGGGTAGCTAAATAGCCTTTCCCCTTTCAACTTTTTACTTACCTTTTTTGCTTTACAAGGTCTCATAAAAAGTTTTTCTCTTTTAAAACAAATTAAGCTTCTTTTTCTCTTATTTTATTTCTTTCTTTTTTAAGAGCTTTAAGATATTTCCATCTTATTAGAGGTATAAATAACTTTAATAATCCTATAAATATTACCCAAAAGATGAAAAAGTTTAGCAAAGAAAGCTTAAAACTTATTATAAAAAAACCTTTAAAAAATAAAATAAAGAGCATGCTTATGGAGATCATAAATAGTATCATTGTAAAACTATCGTCTCCCGAAAGATCTTTAAAAAAATCTTTTGCTTTCATTTCTTCGTCTTTCTCTTTTATTTCGAAAAAATATTTTTTATCATTATTGTTACCCTTAATCTCTTGTTCAAATTCTTCTAGAAATGTATAGAAAAGTAAAGCAACTAATAACGACAAAAAACCTAAATCAAGAAAGAGTAAATAATAGAAAATATTTCTATTATTGGCTAATCCGAAATACCAACCAAAAGAAAGACAGATCAAACTTAGTATTAAAAATACTGTAAGAAATCTGTAATTCTTAACTTGTGAATCTGACACTAAACGCTTAATATTCTCCATTTTGTAAAAATTAAAGAGTTTGTAAAAGAATTATTAACTGTTTAAAAGCATAACATAAATATAAAAAACAACAAGTTTAACTTTGTGGACCATACCAGAATCGAACTGGTCACCTCTCCCATGCCATGGGAGCGCTCTACCAAATGAGCTAATGGCCCAAACTTAAATCTTACTAATAATAACAAATTCTTTAAAAATAAAAAACTACCCAAACTTAATTAGGTAGTCATTTGATCAAAATACAATTAATTAAGAGAATAGAGATGATGACTGCAAAGAGTTTATAAGTTCTATAA
>CAYMRR010000029.1:0-1091 GCA_964393005.1 uncultured Candidatus Saccharibacteria bacterium | reverse complement strand
TCGCTTCTCTACGAACTATTTTTTTCTCCGGGTGGTTTCCTATTAGAAACCATGTGGCTAGACTTCTTCTAGCTGCTCCATTTTTACCTCCCAGGAAAATTAATTCAGAAGTAATTTCTTCTCGAAAACCAGACTCATTTAAGTCTGAATTTCTTCCCGCTCTAGATATATGGTTCAAGAGTAAATAAAAATTGTTTATTTCGCTACTATAGCGACCACAGTTTCTAGCTTCTAAGTATTTAAGAAAGCTAGAAATAATTCCCCTATCTTGAACTTCTGAAGAAGTTTCGCAGATTTTGATTAGAGTTTTAAACTCTAAATCAGAACTTTTTTCAATACTTTTCGGAATTGATTTAGAAAATTCTAAATATTCCTCCATCTTCCATCTTAGAGTGACTAATTCACCTAAGACTTTTTCCCTCCTTTTTTTACTTATAGGAAAGAAAAAGTTTTTTAAAAAAGTAAAATTAATACTGAACATTTTATTAATTTTTAAAGATTAATATTTCACTTCACTAAACTCAAAATATCATAATGAGTTTTATTTGTCAAGTGGTTTTTAAAATATTAAAAACTAAATTTTAGGATAAAATAAAAAACAGAGCTTTTGGCTCTGTTTAAACTAAAATTAGTTATACAATTTTACATCAAAGATAGCTTTTTTATTAGACTCTCCTGAAATCTTTCAGCTACGCCCAAAAGTTCTGGATATTTATCCAAAATGGCTTCTATTCTTTTTTCTGCTTTTGCCTCTCTTGAGGAAGCATCTGCTCTAAGGCTTTTAGAGGCTAAGATCGATTCTTTTATCAATCTATAAAGCTCAGCCCTTATATCCTCAATTTTTCTCATATTGATATAATTTTAAAGAATTTAACGCTATATTTTACCAATTATATCATAGCATAATGAGTTTTATTTGTCAAGTAGTTTATTAAGACATTAAAAATAAAAAACACTTATTAAAAAGTGTTTTTTATTTCGGCTCCGCACCTGGGAGGATGTTCGATTAATTATTATAAATAATTAATTTAAAGATGGATCGGGTTTTCCCCAATAATCTTGCTTTTCAATTATTTTACTCTTCTCATTAT
>CAYMRR010000028.1:0-5872 GCA_964393005.1 uncultured Candidatus Saccharibacteria bacterium | reverse complement strand
TGAGCTAGGATCAAACTCTAAAAATAAAAACGGAGCAAAAGAAATTTGTATAAATTCTTTTGTTATGTATTTTTGAATTTAATAAAATTAAATTCTTGTAATTAATCAATCTCTATTCTATTTACAAATATCAAGCTTAATCTTTTAAGATTAAGGTTCAAATATATTAGCATATACCAAAAAATAATGCAAACAATTTAAGCCTTACTGAAAAGCTTGATAAAACTTTCTAAATCTTTTTCTTTTTAGTCTATTTTCTAAAAAAGAAGCGCAGATTTTGTCAATTATACTATAACAAATATAAAAATAAAAGTCAAGCTTTTAAGCCTTGTTTTTTATAGCTATTAAAGCAAGTAAAATTAAAAATGCAAATAATACAAAACTGGTAAATGGAAAAGTCACAAATCCATAAGAAAGAAATAGTGGCTTGGTACAATCTACAGTAGAAGAAGCTACCGGACAAGGCATAAGCTCAGAATAACCAAGTTGTAAATATTCATGATATATAGCAAGCACCGCCCCTATTACAGATAGCCATAAAGTATAAGCAAAAACTTTAATATCATTTTTTATATAAGCTACAAGATATAGCACTACTTGAGAATATAAAAAGATTCTTTGAAACCAACAAAGTCCGCAAGGCTCTTGACCTAAAAAATCTGAATAGATAAAAGATATAGTAGCTGCAATAGTAGTAAGTATAAACCCTAAAAAAAGAGCATAATCTTTTAAGAGCTTTAAAATTTTTAATTCTTTTTTAGTATATTTTTCATAAAAAAATAATAACCAAAAAATTAACACTACTATCCCCGCTGCCAAAGCTAAAGGAGGTATATAAGTATTAAGAAAATTAAAAAGTATTTCTTTTTGTGGTGTCATCATAATCTGTTTTTAAAATAAAGAGTTAATAAATTATTTTTTCTTTTTGTTTTTACCAAAGTCTTGTACCAAAATAAGCATAGAAGGAGCCACAAATACAGAAGAAAAAGTTCCGACAATCATACCAGTAATAAGTATTAAGCTAAAATTTCTTATAGATATAGGTCCTGCAAAATACAAAGCTGCTAATACTAATATAATAGCAAATGAGGTATTGATAGATCTGAGTAAAGTTTGGCTTACACTTTTGCCTACAGTTTCTGGGAAGCTTTCATTTGATTTTTTAATTTTTAGATTTTCTCTTACCCTGTCAAAAACTACTATAGTATTAGAAATAGAAATGCCCATAATAGTAAGGAGTGCCAAAACGAAAAGAGAATCTATTTCTGCACCATTTATTTCTCCAAGAAATGCATATACTCCTGTAGCAATAAAAATATCATGAAGCAAAGCCCCTACTGCTAGCAAACCGTATTTCCAGCTATTTACTGGTCTTGAAACTTGGCTAAATGATATAGCAATAAAAGTAATCACTACTAAAGATACTAAAGAAATAGACCAAATTGCTTTTCTTGAAAGTTCTTTACCAACAGAAGGACCAATTACTATTTCTGAAATTTGCTCGGCTTCATAGTGAGGATCTCCATCAAAACTCCAAGCATTTTGAAAACTTTCTTTTTCGGACTGATCTATATCTCCTGTAAGTCTTATACCGACATAATTGGTACCCTCTCCATCTACTTTTTGTAAAGAGACATCTTTTACAGAAAAACCAGCTTTGTCTATATTTTCTTTTATAAAATCTAAATCTATTTTACCTTCACCTGTAGAAGTAAAACCTTTATAAGCTATTACTACTTCTGTACCACCTGTAAAATCTATTCCACTTTTCAAACCTTTAGTTATTATGAGAAATGCAGAAGCTAAAAGTAAGACAATACTTGTAGATATAAAAGCCCATTTATTTTTAACGATAAACATATATTTTAAATTATTTTAATTTACTAAAACCAGAACCCATTAAAAACTTTAAGAGTTTATAAGATTTGCCGCCAGTATTTACTGGAATAATAGCGCGCATAAAGTATTTGGTAATAATCATAGCAGAAAACATAGAAACAAATACTCCAAGCCCAAAAACTAATCCAAAACCAGAAAGTAAAGCTGAACCAAAGTAGAAAAGTATTATAGCTACCAATATAGAAGCTATATTAGAATCTCGTATAGAAGTCCAAGCTCTTTTAAAAGCTTCTTCTGTAGCATCTCTAAGATTTTTACCTTTTCTTATTTCTTCTTTCAATCTTTCAAAGATGAGAATATTGGCATCTATAGCAATACCTACAGAAATAATAAATCCTGCTATACCTGCGGCTGTAAGTACTACAGGGATAAGCTTGAAAAGCATTAATACTATACCTGTATATATTATAAGAGCTAAAGAAGCTAAAAGCCCTGGAAGCCTATACCAAATAATCATAAAGAGAATAATAATACTTAAAGCTATTATCCCAGCAGTAAGACCATATGTTTTAGCTTGTCCTCCAAGAGAAGCTTCTACCACTTGAGAAGAAGCTAAAGTAATAGGTACTGGCAAAGCACCAGAATTTAATCTTTGTACTAAAATCTTGGCTTCTTGAGTAGTAAAATCTCCAGTAATAGTAGCTTCTCCACCACTAATCTCATCTTGAATAACAGGAGAAGATATTATTTCTCCATCCAAAAAGATAGCTACCTGTTTGCCTAAATTATTTTTAGTAATGTCTGCAAATAGCTGTTTACCTTGCTCATTAAAGCTTAATACTACTACAGGTCTTCCCGTGTATTGATCAAAAGTAACTACAGATTTTTTGAGATAATTACCATTTAATCCTGTATCGGTAAGAATAATATTTGACTCCAAATCTTCAGTATCTAGCAAATCTTCAAAACCTTCTAAATCTTCAACTTTTTCTACTATTTTAAATTCTAAAATAGGAGTATCGCCTATTAGGCTTATAGCTTCATCAATATCTGAAATACCTGGCAATTCTACTACCAATCTATGCTCATTAGTATAAGTAGAATATTCTGTACGAATAATAGGTTCTGAAACTCCAAATATATTTATTCTTTTTTCTATCACTTCACGAAGACCATTCATACTGTCTGCTATATCTAGCTTTACAGCATCTATAGAGCTAGTAGAAACTTCTTCTGAAAGAGACGGATCTAAAGGGTTAATATTTTTAGCTTCTTTATTAGCTTCGTTTATTTTACTTATATCTGCTACATAAGTGAGAGAGGTACCACCATTTAAGTCTAAGCCTAATTTAAAATCTGGTGTCTTATAAAGAAGTAAAAACCAAAGTAATCCTGCAAGGACTAAAATCCAAAAAGTTATCACACGGTAAGTCAAAGCCTTTTCTTTCATATTTTGTTAAATAAGCTGTAATTAATCTTAATAAATCAACACTATTTCACCCTAAAAGTAAAAAATAATTGATTTTAAAATTATAGCAAAATAAGAGTAAAAATAAAAGTCGTCTTACGACGACTTTATAATGACTTAAAATATCATATAAACATAATAGAGCCTTTTGAATTGACAAAAGTATTTATATCTATCAATTCTAAATTTAATTTTTCTCTAAATATCCAGGCCCGGAGAAAATTTACTTCTCCATTTTTATCTAAAATAGGGAAAATATTGTCTACTTCTCTCCTTAAAAAGAGAGGTGATTTCCATTTTATAAAAATAGCCAAAAATATTTCCGGGGTTTTAAAAATCCAATTTTCTAGCCAGCTCATTTTAAATGTTTCAAAAAAATCTCTTGGATAAGTATCTTTTTTAAAGATATAAAAATTTTCTCTTAGAGATTTATCAAATAAAATTTGGAGCCTTTTAAAAGGTAGATAATTTCTTTTATCTTCAGCTAAAAAATCTTTCACAGAATCCCAAACAAATATGTCTGGATCTTTAAAAAGATTTTCTATTTTTACATAATCTTCTCCAAATATCTCCTCCTCTCTTAGAAAACGGTCAACCGTCTCTTTATTTATGTGAGAGTTTTCAATATTTTCACCCCTTACCAACTTAAGAATTTCTTGTAATTGTGTAAAGGTTGCTCTATGCGGACTTTTTTTATACTCTGGATTTTTACCTTGTAAAAAATCTCCTAAAGTATAAAAATTTACATGACTTGTTTGATCTCTCCCTAAAGTTCTTATCATTATGAGTTGAGAAGCGGTAGGAGGATATTTCCAGTCATTTGTAATTACAGTTTTAGACTTTCTTTTTTTTGTCATTTTTATTTATTTTAAAGGTTCGTTATTAGTTTTTACTAATAATATATTAATAAATAAATAAAAATTTGTCAACCCTGGCTTATATAAACTTTTCTTCTAAAACAAGTCTAGCCATTTCTCTTTCTTCTTCTGTTTTTAATACAAAAATATTTTCAACTTTAAGCCAATCTAAATTTGGCAAAAGTAAATTTCTAAAAACTTCTGATTTTTCTAATATAGCCCCTGTCAAAACTAAAGCATCTATTCCTTCAAGATGTGCATATGCAGATCCTACACTTTCTTTTATTTTATTTATATAAACATTTAAAGCAAAACTATTTTGAGCTTTAATATTTTGATCTTTTACTTTTAAATTACTTAAAATATCTCTCATATCTGTTTCTCCTGTAAGAGCATAAAGTCCGCCTTTTTCATAAAAACTGGTACGAGTAATATTAGACATGTAATCTTTAGAATCCAATAGTTGAAAATATTTTTTATTAGACTCCATAATATCTATTACTAAAAATGGATCGAGATCTCCGACTCTAGTAAGATTTATCAACCCAGAAGCTGGAGTCATACCAAAAGAATTATAAATACTTTTTCCGTCTTTAATAGCTGAGACACTTCCTCCTCCACCCAAATGAATAGCTATTATTTTATTATATTTTTCACCAAAAGAATTGTTTACTTCACTTATAGATATGCCATGATATCCAAATTTTCTAAAAAAATTACCTTTTTTATCTTTTGCTCCATAAGTATATATTTCCTTAGGAATAGTAGAATGAAAAGCTGAATCTGAAATACCAACTAGCTTAAAATTGCATTGTATTTTATTTTTTTTACAAACTTCTCTTATTGCAAATATTTTTTTAATTTCATCTATAAGGCTGGATGTATGTAAAAGGTCATATTTTTGAACTTCTTCTAGCTTGTCTACATAATCTTCATCTATTATTTTATTTTCCAAAAAATATTCTCCTACAGCCACTACTCTCTCGGCTATTATATCTATATCACTAACTTTAAAATCATATTTGTTTTTAGCTATTTCAAAAAAAGTATATAAAGCATTTTCTAATTTAATCTTAGGGTGAAATTCTTTTTCATCAAATTGTAAAGAAAATAGCTCTTCTATATTTTTACTTCTTTTATTTATTTTATAAACAAAATATTTACGAGAAGCAGATCCGATATTTGAAATTAAAATAATTTTAGTATTTTTTTCTTTTTTCATAATATAAAATATAAAATATAAATAAATTAATAATCTCCAAACTTCCAATTTCTTATTCTTTCGCTATCTATAAAGTGCTCTCTTAGATATTCTGATTCGGCACCCATCTCTCTATAAATATCTTTTAATAAAAAGTCATTAGTAAGTTTGTCTATTTTATTTAGCTCATAAAGATTGTCTACTATCCAACTAGCTACATGATAACGACTAGTTTTGTTTTGTATATGCATATCTAAAAGTGTGGTAATAGAACCTCTTTCTATATACCCTCTTACTTCTACTGACTTAGCACTTCTACCCGCTTCAAAAAAGTATCTAGCCAAAGTCTGAGGGTGGCCATGAAAATTAGCAAAAACTTTTGAATCTTTTATTAAATTTTGTAATCTAAAAATAAAATCTTTTTTTTCTTGACTAGCACTATCGGAAGCCGAAAGTTTAGAAATATTTAAAAACCCAATTTTAATACTATTTCTTTCTTTAGATAAG
>CAYMRR010000027.1:0-6101 GCA_964393005.1 uncultured Candidatus Saccharibacteria bacterium | reverse complement strand
TAGAACGAGAGCCTTCTAAGCTCTAGATCTAGGTTCGATTCCTAGCGGGGTCACATTTATTATAAAAGATAGGTTTTTATTATTCGTAAAAAACTTCTCTTTTTATTCTGTCTTCCAATTTTCTACCGAGCATTCTTTGTGCTCTTTTCTTTCCGCAAATAATAATTCTCTTTTCTTTATTTTTTTCAGAATTTATCAAAGTAAGGAGCTGGCTAATTATTTCATCTATAATAAAAGTGGTTTTTACTTCTATATCTTCTGCTCCATAAGGCAAGACTAAATCTTCAAATATTACACATTCATCTTGAATACAAATATGATTTACAGGAAGCAGTCTATCTTCTCCAAAAGTTCCTTTTATTTGAATATAGTTTGCATCTTGAAACTTGTCTTTCATAATTATATTTTAACACTAAATAAAACTATCTCATAAGAGATCCGTTTTCTACTTCTTTAGTAGGAGTTAGCAGAGCTAATTCTTCACTTCCTGTAGCGAGTATCATAGCTTCAGAATCTAAACCCATCATTTTCCTAGGTTCTAAATTTGTAACAAATGCAAATTGTTTATTTAATAAAAAATCTTTTTCAAAATATTTTTTAATACCAGATAAAACCTGTCTTACTTTCTCTTCTCCAAAATCTACCTCTAATCTATAAAGCTTTTCACTTCCTTCCACTTCTTCTACACTTAAAACTTTTCCTACTCTTATTTCTACTTTTAGTAAATCTTCTATATTTATCATATTTTTAAAAATTATTATTTTGATTATAACATTAAGATTTTTTATTATTAATTTTATCTAAAAATCTTTGTAAAATAATAGCTGCTGCCGAATCGTCTGCATTTTTTCTGTCATTAAACCTTCTTGCTTCCAAAGTAGAAAACCACTCTTTTTCAAAATATACTTTAGAGCTTGTTTTAATTTCTAATTCTTTAGCAAATTCTTTTATACTTTTCATAAGCTTGTTTTCTTCTCCTTTCAAATTTAGACTTTCCCCTATTACTATATTTTGTATTTTTTTCTCTTTTAAAATTTTAAAAATAGAATTAATAATCTCTTCTCTTTTTTCTTTATTTTTAGAGTTTTGGAGAATAGAAAAAGGAAAAGCAAATTTTCCATTTTCATCTGAAGTGGCTAAGCCTATTTTCTTTTCTCCATAATCTATACCTAAGTATTTTTGATTCATATTTTTATTTTAAACTCTCTAAAGCTTCTTTTGCAAAAACTCTATCATCACTAAAAACTTTTTTACCTTTTAGGCTCATGGTATTAAGAGATCCGCGAGTAGTAAGCAATACTATATCTCCATCTTTAGCTAAAGATATAGCTTTAAAAATAGCCTCTTTTCTATCTATTATAATAAATAGGTTTTCTTCATATATTTTTCCAAATTTTTGAGCTTCATCTCCTATTTTTTTAGCAAGCTCTAATTCATTATCAAAATAAGGATCAGAATTTGAAACTATTACTATATCAGCTTTTTCTCCGGCAGCTTTACCAATATCGAAAAGCCTTTGCTCATCTCTTCCTCCACCATCTCCACCAAGCACTATTATTATTTTAGATTCTGAATTATTTTTTAATTCTTTAATAGAGTCTAGAAGATTATTCATACTTAGCTTTTCATGAGCATAATCTACTATTACTTTAAAATTTTGCCCTAAGCTTATTTCTTCCATTCTTCCAGGAATAAGCTTTAAGCTTTCCAAACCTTTTTCTATTTCAGAAAAACTAAGCCCGTATTTTTCTCCTAAGAGTATAGCTGGCAAAGCATTGTAAATATTAAATCTACCAAGCACATTTAATTTAAAATTAAAATCTTTGTAAACAAAGCTTACACCTTCTCTACTTTCTTTTATATCTGAAATATCTTTTAGAGAAAAATATTCTTTAGGGATTTTATTGTGAGCTTTTTCAAAATATGTAAAATTTTCATCATCTTTATTTAAAAGAGCTAATATTGGTCTATTGATAATTTTTCTTTTAAAAATTTTCATCTTTGCTTTTCTATACTCTGAAAAAGAATTATTGTGAGAAGCTAAATGTTCTCTAGAAAGATTGGTAAAAATAGAAATATCTAAAAATAATCCCAAATGTCTAAATTGTTTTATTCCTTCACTGGTAACTTCTAACACTACATAATGACAACCAGCATTTTTCATTTCTCGCAAATATCTCTGTAAAATAAATCTTCCAGGCATACTCATATGATATTTGTTTTCTAGATCTTTTTCTCCTATTTTAATATTGGCCGTAGAAATAAGTCCTACCTTTTTTCCTGTTTTAGATAATACTGCATGTATGAAGTTGGCAGTTGAAGTTTTACCTTTTGTGCCGGTTATGCCTATGACTGTCATATTTTTAGCAGGAAATCTGTAATAGACTGTACCTAAAATAGCTAAAAGATAATGATATATAGGCTGGGCTAATTTATAAATTTTTTTTGGAATTAATTTTTCTATTTTTCTTAATATTTTTTCTAGCATATTTTCTCTAATTTTAGCATGTTAACACTTTTCCACAAATGTTAAGTTTCTTATTTGCATTTTTTAATAGTTTTTATATAATAAATAAGTAAACTTAAATACCAGAGAAGTTTACGTAAGTTAAAAATCCCCGAATTTTCGGGGATTTTTAACTTGTATAGGTAAAATTCTCTATTTAAAAAACTATTCTAAATCAAAAAGGTTTAAAAATAATTCTATTTTATCTCCAAGCAAATACCTTTTGAGATTGAAATTATTTTTATTATTAGATTCTGCTCCCCTGGTCACACCTACCGCTCCTATATAATTATATTTTTTTAATAAATCTTCTATTTTTTCATTTTGAGCTCCATAAGGATAAGCTAATATTTTCTCTATATTTTCTTTTCCAAACTTTTCTACCAAAAGTCTTTCATTTTCTAAAATTTCTTTCTCTATAATACTTTCTTTATAATCTGTAAGAAGTAAATGTCTTAAAGTATGATTTCCTAAAGTGTGCCCAGAATCAATCATTTTTTTAATTTCACTACTTGTAAGACAAGCTGGATATTTATCTATACAGTCCATATACAAAAAGAAGGTAGCCGTAAAACCATACTTTTCTAATATAGGAAAAGCTTCTTTATATTGAGAGCTATAGCCATCATCAAAAGTAATAACTACTGACTTTTCTGGTATTTTATTTAATATTCTATTATTTAAATAATCTATATAATCTGAAAGAGAAATAGAAGTATAACCTTCTTTTTTTAAAAGTCTCATTTCTTCTTCAAAGATTTCTGGTGGAGTAATAAAAAGCCTAGCTATATCACTATCTTCTTTTTCTATATCTCTTATCTGATGATATCCAAGAATTATTACTTTATCTTTGAGATTTTTCTTATCAAGACTTTCTTTACTTTCGGAATATAAATTATTTAATTCTGATTCAGTAAATATTTTTTGAAATACTTCTGCTTCCTCTTCTGGAGAAACAGCCATTTTTCTTTCTAAAAAATTATTAGTAATAAAATAAGAAATAAAAAAAGGAATTAAAAATAAGATTATTAAAATAAATATAGTCAAAAAAGAATCTTTTTGACTTGATTCTTTTTTAGGATTTTTTACCCTATTTTTTTTATTTTGACTTTTTCTTCCCATAATACTGGGTATTATAATAAAAAGTCTTTAAAAAGCAAGGTTTTAATTATCTTTCAATATTAGTAAAAGGTTTTAAAACTTCCCAGCTAAGTGTAGCTTCTACTGTGCCCATAGCTCCAGGAGCCACTCTATATTGACTAAACAAAAAAGTAATACCACTTTCTCCTAAGTAAAACTCTTGAAAATTGGAAGCAAAATTGTATCCATCAAGTTTTGCTTTTTCTTTGTCAAAAGTTTTTCCGTCTTCTTTAAGATAAGCAAGACCAAGACCGTAAAGCATTTGATCTTCTGGTAAATCTGGATATTCATTTTTTAATTCTTCTAGTAAAATTCTAGAAAGCTTTATAGCATTATCATCAGAAGCCAAATCTATAAGATCTTCTATTTTTAAGAGACCTTCTTTATCAAAAGTAAAAGTGGTAATAGAGCTATTACCATGTGCCCCGCCGGTATATTGATAATTTGTAAGAATATAAGACACAATTCCCTCTTCTAGCCATTCTTTTGTCTCATAATCTATATAAAAAGCATATTTAATTTTAGCTCTATCTGGAAAATCTTTTGAAAGTTGCTCTTCAAAATTATAAGTCTCTCCTCCTATTTTCCATTCTTCTCTTTTTTGATTTACTTGATAAAAAACATAATCCTCTATTATTTTATTTTTATCTCTACTATCTAAAGGATATGAAATACTTATTTCATAAAAATCATTTTCTTCTTGAATACTTTTTTCTTCAAAGGTATTTTTTTCTTCTAATCTATTTTCTAAATTTTCTCTATTTTGAAGATAATTTTCAGAATTTTTTGCCATCCAAAAAGTATGACTAATACCTATATACAAAGCTACTATTAAGACGACTATTATTCCCAGGATTAAAAACCATATTTTTTGAGATTTTTTCATATTTTATTTAAAAATTAAACTGCTAATAATAAAAACTTTAAAGATTATTCAAATTCTAAAAAGTCTTCTACTTCTACAAACTCTTCTATTAAAGTATCTTGATTTTCAAATTCTCCATATACAGGAAAATCTATACTTTTAGCATAAAGTCTAACTACATATCCACTAAAGATAAAGAGTGCTATTATCCAAAAAGCCACAACTAGTTTTTTTAATTTTTCTTGATCCATATTATTTATTTTTCTTATTATTGCTATATTTATAGTTTACTATAAAAAGTAATACAAGAAAAATAATTGCTATCAAAAGTGATGCTAAATATATATATTGAGAATGAGCTTTGTAAGCATGACCTGAAAAATATCCTATAGCTATAAGAATGGCTATGATAAGTAAATCTATACCTATTGAATATTTAATGAATTTTTTATAAGGATATTTTATTAAACCAAAAAACATAAGTACTGGCACTACAAAAATAACAGTAAGTTTTCCAAAAAAGACAACTTTACCTGCATACTTTTTCCAGAGACTTTCTATATAGTCTATTTTATCTTTATTTCTTTTTACTATTTTCCAATTAGATCCTTTGCGTCCAATAAAATAATATATAGTATCTGTAATAAGATTGCCTATTATCAATAAAAAATAAGTAGGCCAAAAAAGAAATTCTTTGGCACTAATCATAAATCCTGCAAATAAAGCTGGTACTCGACCATCTATCAAAGACATTGAAAACAAAAATAGATATTTATAAGCCGATAAAAAAGTAGTAATATCTTGTATAATACTTATCATAAGCAGATTAGACTATTATACCCTTTTACTGCTAAAATATAAACACTTTTTATGCAAGCTTTTATAATAAACATTTTAAATAATTTTGGTTACTTAGGACTTTATTTTTTATTATTGTTATCAACTATTTTTCCTCCTCTTCCTTCTGAGATTGTTTTAGTGCTTGGCGGTATATCTACTACTTTAGAAAATTCAAAAGTTACTATTTTAGGGATAGTTATCTCTTCTCTTTTAGCTTCTCTTTCTGGAGCTTTTATACTCTACTATTTAGGAAGACTTTTAAATAAAGAAAAACTTGATAATTTTTTAAAAAAACCTTGGCTTAAAAAAATAGGTGTTAAAAAGAAAGATATAGACAAAACTTTTACTTATTTTCACAAATGGAAAAATAAAGCTGTATTTTTTGGTAGATGGCTACCAATAATAAAAAGCTTTATCTCTATTCCTGCAGGTATGATAAAAATGAATATTAAAACTTATTTTTTTTACACTTTTTTTGGTTTTTTGATTTGGGATAGTTTTGTGATTTTAATGGGGGTAAGTCTTGCCGAAAACTGGCCTCTTATTACAAAGATATTAAACAGCTTTAAATTTATAGTATTTTTACTTTTGCTTTTAGCGTTTATTTATATTATTAGAAAAAAAATTAAAAAATAAAAAATCGGCAATTTAAGCCGACATATTCCTCTATTATATCATAATAACATTATATACACAAATTGTCAAGAAAATAATTAAAAAATCAATTTTTATTATTCTTTGTCTTTGCGG
>CAYMRR010000026.1:0-6166 GCA_964393005.1 uncultured Candidatus Saccharibacteria bacterium | reverse complement strand
TTCAATTTGAAAATCGTGCACACCGATATCGGTGCATGCATTTGTCGAACAAAAACTATTTTTGTAAGTTTATTAGAACTCAAAACTAATCGAGCCATTTCGAGATATGGAAAAAGTCGTGGAAAAGAGAAATTATCTCAATTAGGATACACGCTAAAAATGGGGCAAAAGAAAGTTGTGTAACAATCTCTATAATATTTAAATATTAAAAATAAAAGAAAAAACATCTAATAATGAATTAGATGTTTTTTTCTAATGATTTAATTTCTGTATCATTTAAAATATCTTTAAATAGCTTTTTAAGAAGCCTATCTTTTATATCTTTTGGTAAAAATTTGATAGGGTTTAAAAATTTATTTTGTTCTTTTTTAGAATCATCAATAGCTTTTCTTAAAATCTTGGAATCTATTTCTATGTATATAATATCGTCTATTTCTGTTTCTTTTATTTTATATTTAGCCTTTCTTATTTGATCTAGTTTATGACTTTTTTTAGATGTAGCAGTAGTAAACTGTACACCAATTGTTTTTAGATCTTCTTTTTCTTCTACCCCTATTCCTTTCTTTTTATTTTTTCTTTCTAAAATAAAATCTATTTTATTTTCAACATCTTGCCAAGGGTTTGCTTCATATACTTTAAGGCTAAGATCTGTCCTATCTATAGAAATAGATTCTAAAAGACTGATAAAAATTTGTTCTGCTTTTATACCAAATTGTTCTTTATTTTCTTTTGATCTTTTATAAATCTCCTCATAAGCTTTACTTTTTAGATAATCTTCTCTTTTTATTTTTTCGCTTAGAGTTTTGCTTAATTCTTCTCCATAGTTTTTAGCTACAATATCTGCAATCTTTTTTTCTTTTAGAGCTTTTAAAAGCCTTTTTCCTTCACCAAAATTTGAAATATTTTTATCTAAAGATATTTCACTGCCAAGTTTTCTAGAAGATAAAATTTCTCCAATACTTATTTTATTATCTTTCCAAAAAAAACTTTTTTTATATTTATCATAAATTATTTTTTCTTCATTTTCTTCTTCACTAAAATAGGCATCTTTCCAAGCAGCCAGTTCTAGAAAAACCTTTCTTCGCAACTCAGTATCTTTTTCTTTTCCTATAAAAGGTGCTTCATGTGAGAGATATTCTTCAGAGGTTTTTTTGATATTTCTAGCTATAGGCAATATTTCTCTTATAGAATTTAAGGCTGGAGCTGCATTTTTGCTAATTCCTTTTTGATCAATATTTTCTAAACCTTCTTTTTTTGTTTTTTCTAAAGTTTTTTTGATATTCTCCATATTTTTAGACTTTTGTTATTTTTATTATATCAAAGATTTAAATAATAAGTATTAAAATCTTTTTGTGCATAACTTTTTATTTTTAAAGATATTTTTAATGCTATAATGTAAAGTGAGATTTGTTTTTTGGTGATTTTTATTTAATTAACAATATATGGACTATAAAAGTGAACTAAATGAATTAATTTTAACTTTAGTTAAAGAAGATGCTAGTGATCTTCATCTTGGGGTAGGTTATCCTCCAGTTATTAGAATTAATAATGAGCTTATTACTTTAAAGCATAAAAGCTCGCTAAAAGCTGAAGATATGGTCGGTCTTTTAAAGGTAATGGTAAATGAAAGAAATTTTAATGATTTTGTCATTAAACAAGAATTAGATTTTGCTTTCGAGCATTTGGGTAAATATCGTCTTCGAGGTAATGCATATTTTCAAAAAGGTTTGGTGGGTATTTCTTTAAGACTAGTACCAAGACCTCAAACTTTTGAAGAATTAAAGCTTCCTTCTATTTTGGCAGACATAGCTCATGCTAAACAAGGTTTGTTTTTAGTAGTAGGTCCTGTAAGGCAAGGAAAATCTACCACTTTAGCTGCCATGATTAATGAAATAAATAAAACTGAAAAAAAACATATTATTACTATAGAAGATCCTGCAGAATATATTTATGAAAATGATAAATCTATAATAGATCAGAGAGAAATAGGGATGGATACAAGCTCTTTTAAAACAGCTTTGAGACAAGCTTTTAGGCAAGATGTAGATGTCATAATGCTTGGAGAAATGAGAGATTTGGATACTATATCGTCAGCTGTTACTGCTGCAGAGACAGGGCACTTGGTATTTTCTACTCTTCACACTTCTTCTGCTTCAGGTACTATTAACAGAATTATAGATTCTTTTCCTGCAGAACAGCAAGGTCAAGTAAGAATACAATTAGCCTCTTCTTTAATTGGAGTATTTTCTCAAAGACTTTTACCATCTACTGATGGAAAATTGATCCCAGCTTATGAGCTTTTATTAAATAATACTGCAGTAGCCAACCTTATTCGTGACGACAAAATCCACGAAATAGATATACTCATAGAAACTGGAAGAGATGTAGGTATGATTGATTTTAATAGACATCTTTCAGAATTAGTAAAAGAAGGAAAAATAACTTTAGACACAGCTCTTGGATACTCTAGAAATCCTAGGGGGTTACAAAAAATGATTTAAAATTATGTTATTTAAGTATAAAGCAATTAAAAGTGATGGAGAAAGAGTAGAAGGAAAAGTAGAAGCTGAAAATGAAGATGAAGCTATTGGTATTCTTCAAGATAGAAAACTCATTATAATCTCTGTTGAAAAATTTGAAGAGAAAAATATTTTTGGTACACCAAATACTGGTTTCCGTATTCCTTTTTTAGGCAAAAAGGTAAAAGAAAAAGATTTGGTGGTCTTTTCTAGACAGATTTCTACATTATTCCAGTCGGGTGTATCAGCTTTAAGGAGCTTTAGACTTGTAGCTGCTGAAACAGAAAACCCACAACTCAAAAAAGTTTTAAATATAGTAGCAGATGATATACAATCTGGATCTTCTATTTCTTCTGCTTTAGCTAAACACAACAATGTCTTCGGAGTTTTTTATTCTAATATGATAAAGGCAGGAGAAGAGTCAGGTAAACTTGATGAATCATTTTTATACTTAGCTGATTATATGGATAGAAACTTTGAACTTACACAAAAAATTAAAAAAGCTTCAGCTTATCCATCTTTTGTTATTGTCGTATTTATAGTAGTGATGATTGTGATGGTTACTTTTATTATTCCAGAATTGGCTACTATGTTGGAAGAAGATGGTGGAGCTTTACCTCTTATTACCCAAATAGTCTTTTCTTTAGGTAATTTCTTTAAGTCTTATGGTATTTTTGTATTAATAGTTCTAATTTTTGTAGGATATTATTTATATAATCTATCAAAAACTCCAACAGGTAAACAATATGTAGACTATATAAAATTGAGAATTCCTATTTTTAAAACTCTCTATAAAAAGCTTTTTCTTTCTAGACTTACAGATAATTTAGATACAATGCTTACTTCAGGTGTGCCAATAGTAAGATCTTTAGAAATTACTGCAGATGTTGTAGATAATGTAGTTTTTAAAGACTTGGTGGTAAGAGTTTCTAAGAAAGTAAAAGGTGGAAAATCTCTCTCACAAGCATTTTATGAAGAAGAAGAATTACCTAATATTTTAGTACAAATGACCAGGATTGGAGAAGAGACAGGAAAGCTAGGTTTTATATTAAAGACTCTGTCTTCTTTTTATAAAAGAGAAGTAAATAACGCCATAGATACTTCTATGGCTCTTATAGAACCAGCTCTTATCGTGCTTTTAGCTGGTGGAGTAGGACTTTTACTTTCTGCTGTACTTGTGCCTATGTATTCTTCTATGTCTGCGATGTAAAATATTTATCCACAAAAGGCTTTAGTTTTTAAGAGTTATTTTTGGTAAGTTTGATATAATTAGTTAGTACCTTAAAAATAATATTATTTTAACATTATGAAAAAAACAAAATTTTTACAAGGTTTTACCTTGATAGAGCTTTTGGTGGTAATGTCAATTATCGCTATTTTGGCTTCTATTATGTATGGACCTTTTCAAACAGCAAGAAGAAGAGCTAGAGATACTCAGTCTATTCAAGACATGAGAACTCTTCAAAACTATCTTGCTATTTATGCGGATGACCATAAAGGTTTTTATCCAGAAAGTTTAGCAGATTTAGTTGTGTACGGTTCTGTACCTACTAGAATAAACGAAACAGAAAATGCTGATCCAAATCTTTACAATTATGTAACTATGACAGATGCAATTTCTGGAGGAATTACAGGATATCACCTTTGGACTCACCTTTATGATATCAACGATGCTTTAAGAACAGATCGTGACTGTGACTCTACAAATGTGAATTCTTGTTGGGGGTCAACCGACTCTGCTAATGGTCCTACCAAAAATGCAGGTTCTGGAGCAGATGAATCAAAAGACGGAGGAGATAATCCAGAAGATGAACCAGATCAAGATGTTTGTAGAAATCTTGATAGATGTCTTCTAGACTATACCAACTAATAAATACAAAAATAAAAATCCCTAAAAATAGGGATTTTTATTTTTAAATATGATAAAATTATTAAATAATATTATTCTATTTTAATTTTTAATTATGCATATATTTATTTTATATTTATTTCTTTTAATGATAGGGGCGGCTTTTGGTAGCTTTGTAGGAGTTATAGTTGATAGGCTTTATGTAAAATCTTATATAAAAGGGAAAAGTATTTGCCAGTCTTGTGCTAAAAAGCTTTCTTGGTATGAGATGATTCCTATATTTTCTTATTTATTTTTAAAAGGTAAATGTAAAAAATGTAAATCTAAAATAGGTCAAGAAAATTTTTGGATAGAAATAGCTGGTGGAGTTTTTTCTATTCTAACTTATCAAATCTATTTATCTGAGTATTTCGCTTATCCTTATACTTTAACTTCTATTATTCCAGGTTTACTTTTTTCTCTTTTTTTTGCTTTTTTATTTGTTATTTTTGGAGTTATTTTTATTTACGATTTAAAAAATAAATTGGTACCTACCAATTTTACTTTAATCTTAATTCTTGTAGGTTTGGCTTTTGCTGCATATAGGGCTTATTATTTTAACCATTTTTATGGAGGTATGAGCACATTGTTTTGGCTTGATATATTTTCAGGAATACTTATAGCTTTACCTTTCATACTGATTTATTATTTTTCAAATAAAAAAGGAGTAGGGTTTGGAGATATTTTAATTTACTTAGGAGTAGGATATTTGTCTGGATTTGTTTATGGAGTTTCTATATTACTTTTATCTATATGGATAGCTGCAGCTTTTTCTTTAATACTTCTTTTAAAGAAGCCTAAAAAATATAATAGAAAATCCCAGATTCCTTTTGCACCTTTTATAATATTAGCTACATTATTGGTAATGTTTTTACAAATAGATATAATAGGCATAACCAATTTCTTATACTAGCCTCTTTTTGTGTTAAAATATAATAGATGAAAAGGTCTAAATTTTTAAAAGGTTTTACTCTTATAGAGCTTACCGTATCTTTGGTAATTCTCTCTATGATAGGTATATTTTTACTTACCTCTAGTTTAGAGATCAATAAATCAAGAAGTGTACTTTTATTAGACATAGATTCTGCTACAGGGCTAATTCGCAATATGCAAAACAGGACAACCAGCTTTATACAGTCAGATAAAGTCTCTAATATAGGCCATGGAGTACTTTTTGACTTAAATAATAGTTTTAAAATTGAGACTTTTTATAAAATTTATGAAGACGGATTTTATATTTCAGAAATTATTTCACAAGATAAACCTGAGTCAGACCTCATACTTTCTTCTGGAAATCATATAAAAAAGATATGTGTTAATGATTGTGAAGAGACTGTTTCTAGGGCTGTAGTCTATTTTTTAAAACCTAGACCTTTTGCAAAATTTGCAATATACGACGGTGTTTCTTATGTAGATACTACACAAGAAGGAAATTCTATTAGTAAGATTTGTATAGAAATAGTCACTCCCCCTAAAGGTAAAAGAGGCTCTGAAAGTAGAATAATAGAAATTTTTAATATAGGACAAATATCTTTTTCTGGAGGATATTGTCATTAGTTTTTAGTAAATTATTATGAAAGAAATTTTCAAAAAAATAAATATTCAGAAAAATCAAAATGGCTTTACTTTAGTAGAGCTTATGGTGGCTACTACTATTTTTTCTATTATAACTTTAGGATCGTTATCTATTTTGAGTGCTGCAGAAAAAGTCTATAAAAGGACTTCTGCTAGCAGGTTGGCTATAGACAATATTAATATG
>CAYMRR010000025.1:0-6328 GCA_964393005.1 uncultured Candidatus Saccharibacteria bacterium | reverse complement strand
GGTCAGGTGTCACCCCATATACATACTCTTACGAGTTCGCATGGAGCTGTGTTTTTGATAAACAGTTGCCAGAGAAACTTTCGCTGCGGCCTATCTGACAGATATAAGAAACTTATATCCGGAGATAGGCAGGCCTTATTGCTAACTTACGGCCGCTTTTTTGCCTAGTTCCTTAGGGAGAATTCACTCGTTCGCCTTAGTCTACTCGACTCGAGTACCTGTTTCGGTTTGTGGTACGGTTTAATATAAACTTAAGTATTGCCAAAATTGTGAATAATATTTCATAGATGACTAGAAACATTATTCACAAGACAATATCTACTATTCAGTAGATGTAGAAACTTTTCTTGGCACCGTGCTCACCTATCTTCACCAGTATTGCTACAAGCTTCGCTTCATAACTTTCAGTATTCTAGAGCTGATTTTCATACCCTAGCCAATCATTATAAAGACCTCAATCTGATAAGAGGCATAGATTACAACAATGCGTCATTCCATCACATTTATACCAAGTTAAGGAATATTAACCTTATGTCCATCGCGTTCGGCGCATAGCCATCCGCTTAGGCCCGACTAACCCTTCGTTGACAATCATTGCGAAGGAAACCTTACTCTTACGGCGTGGGGGGATCTCACCCCCATTGCGGTTACTTGTGCCAACATTCTTACTTCCACACGCTCCACGATGGGTCGCCCCTTTCGCTTCAGCGCAGAGTGGAACACTCGTCTACCGATTGTATATTGCTATACAATCCCTAAATTTCGGTGATATGCTTGAGTCCCGATCATCTGTGGCGCAGAGTCTCTCGATGGGTGAGCTGTTACGCTTTCTTTCAATGATGGCTGCTTCTAAGCCAACATCCTCATTGTCAATGAAACTCCACCTCCTCGCTTACACTTAGCATATACTTTGGGACCTTAATTTTAGATCTGGGCTGTTTCCCTTTAGACTGCTGGAGCTTCGCCCCCAGAGTCTGACTGCCAGGCTGATAATCTTTGGTATTCGGAGTTTGATAGGTATCGCCGCATTTCTGCTAGTCGAGACCTTCCAGTGCTCTACCCCCAAAGGGACCACCTGACGCTATTCCTAAAGATATTTCGACGAGAACCAGCTATTACCGAATTCGATTAGCTTTTCACTCCAACCCACAAGTCATCCAAAAGAGTCGCACAACTAACTGGTTCGGGCCTCCATTTGTCTTTCGACAAACTTCACCCTGCTCATGGGTAGCTCATCCGGCTTCGGGTCCGTAACATTCAACTATTTGTTCGCGCTATTAACACTCGCTTTCGCTTATGGCTCCGCAACTTTATGCTGCTTAGCCAGCTGAACATTACGACTCGTTGGCTCATTCTTCAATAGGCACGCTGTCGAGGTGCAAGCACCTCTTCAACTATTTGTAAACATAAGGTTTCAGTTCTATTTCACTCCCCTCCCGGGGTTCTTTTCACCTTTCCCTCACGGTACTAGTTCACTATCGGTCTCAAGGAATATTTAGCCTTACCGGTTAGTTCCGGCAGATTCATCCGAGCTATTCATGTCTCGAACTACTCAGGACAAGAGATAAAAGAGAGTTATAAATTTCGATTACAGGGCTATCACCTTCTATGGCGTTGCTTTCCAACAACTTCTTCTATTTACAACTTTTGTAACTCTTCTAGATTATTTCTACATCTCAAGCCTACAACCCCATCACATCATTTTATATTCAACTTTCTATTTTGTTAAATACAAAATGATGTGATGGTTTGGGCTCCTCCGTTTTCGCTCGCCGCTACTTGCGGAATAAACTTTGTTTTCTTTTCCTCTGGGTACTGAAATGTTTTACTTCCCCAGGTTTGCCTCTAAAGATATTCTCCCTAGATTCTGAGGCATTACCCTCAGAGAGTTTCCTCATTCAGAGATCTCCGGATCGAAGGTTATAAGGCACCTCCCCGAAGCTTATCGCAGCCTGATCACGTCTTTCATCGCTTCCTTGAGCCAAGGCATCCACCTTATGCTCTTATTTCCTATTAGGAAATATATTCACCATTTTCTTATTAGCACCGCTGCTAACAAGAAAAATATTTTGTCTTATTTTTACAGTATATTTAATTACCTTTAAAATTCACATCTATATACATCATCAGAAAAGACCCCAAGATATTTGGGATATCAAATGGATGATGTTATAGGATTCTGTTGACAATGTACTATGTACTTTTTCCTAATTTTTAAAATAAAAACCGCATTTTAAGCGGCTGCTAAAAACACTTTTAGGAGCTGCTTAAATTTGTTTAAATTCAATAATCATAATTAGGTCTACATATACTATCATAGGCTTAAAAATAATGCAAGCCTTTTAACCTTTCTTAACAGAAAGTAAAAACCTTGGCCGAAGCCAAGGTTTCTACAATGTTGTAGTACAAGTACCACAACAAATACAGTATAGCATAAGTAAAAAAATAATGCAAGCAAAATAGAAATTTATTATTTTGGTAAAAAGTCCATTGGATTTAAATATCCACTAGTAGCCGCATATGGCATAACCATATAGGTGCCGCAAGTTTTAGATTTGTATTCCGTTGGACCAAAGATTTTTACTGCATCAGATGCAAATACTGTAAAGTGTAAATGTGGCCCAGTAGAATATCCTGTATTTCCAGAAAGCCCTATCTTTTCTCCTACTACTACCTTTTGCCCTTCTACTACATGTATAGCCGAAAGATGACCATAAAGTGTAGCCAAGCCATTGTCATGCTTTATGAGTATCCACTTTCCATAAGAAGCATTTTTGCAAGCTGCATCAGTATCACCCGCTCCCATTACCACTCCCCCTGCTGCCGCATAAACATTGTTCCCAACTGCTATGCCAAAGTCTACACCATTATGCCCGCTACCATTGTAGGCTCCGCTTTGAGCAAATTCGGTATTTCCAAAATATTGAGTAATCACTATTTTGTCTAGCGGCCAAATAAGAGAATTTTTACCAGGCAAAGTAGAAGGATTTAAAATATAATTTATCTGAGACTCAAAAGAACTTATCTCGCTTTGCAAGCTAGCCACTTTGGCTTCTCTATCTTTTATCATTTTTTGATATTCGGCTTCTTCGGATTTTGTCTCTTTTAAAAGACTATCTTTTTCTTTTTGATTTTGAGCCACTATGCCTTGCTTGCTAGAGAGGTCGCTAGAAAGGTCACCAAGCTCGGCTTTTTGTTTTTCGTAAATTTCTATATTTTGATTTAAATCTTCTATACTTCCATTTAAATTATTTATTTTTTGTTTTATATTTTGAGTAAAATTAAGTAGCTTTGCCGACTCATCTAAAAACTCGGTAAAAGTCCCTTTACCTATTTTTATAAAATTTAATATAAAAATATTGCTATCTCCATTTCTTTGTATTTCTACTAAAGCCTTGGCTATGGCCTTTTTATTTTCTTCTATAGTCATTTCGCTCTCTCCTATTTTTGATGCAGTATTTGCTATTTCTTCTTCGGCTGATTTTATTTTTAAATTGGTAAGAGAAATTTGATTTTGCAAATCTTTTTTTTGAGACTCAAGTGCATTTATAGCACTTTGAAGAGTCTTGGCTTCGGCCTGAGTGCCTGCCACTTTGCTATTGTAGGCTGCTATTTCTTTTTCTAGCTTTGCTATTTCGCTTAGCCTATCTTCTATACTATCTTTTAGCTCAGCTATATTTTGCTCGCCCCCAGCTCCTACTTCACCAAATACCAAATGGCTTGGCATAATGCTAAAAGAAAAAAGTAAAATAGTAGTTATAATTAAAAAATTCTTTAAAGAAAAAAAAGGAAAAGAAATGTCTTTATTCATACAAAAATGATAACTATTAAAAAATAGTAAACTAATATATTTAAATTATAACAGATAAAAAAGTAGCGGAAAATAATTCTTAACTTTAAAATAGTCTTTTCTGAACCCACCCTGGTATATATTTGCTACTCATTTTATTATTAGTCTTTTCTGAACCCACCCCACTATATATCTGCTACCCACTTTACTATCAGTCTGCATCTCCCTAATAAATTAGGGAGAAAAATATAAATCTAGTGAGTATTTTAAAAAACAATCTTTAAATTTTAACATAATATAATTTAAATTTTAAAAAAAAGTTTTATTTTATATGATAAAATATACAGATGGAAAAAAACTATGCTTTTATAGATGGTCAAAATCTACACCTAGGACTCAAAGAAGATAATTGGAAAATAGATTTTTCAAAATTTAGAATTTATTTAAAAGATAAATATAAAATTAAACATGCTTATTATTTTTTAGGAAATATAAATGAAAGCTATCAAGACCTATATGATAATTTACAAAAAGCAGGATTTATCGTTAAATTTAAAAATCATAGCAAGAATTTGATTTCTGAAAAGAAAGGAAATGTAGATACAGACATAGTTTTTGAAATAATGAAAAGTTTGCTAGATGAACCAAAAGAATTTCAAAAAATATTTATAATTTCTGGAGATGGAGACTATATTAAAATAATCAATTATCTTATAAAAGAAAATAGATTTGGAAAAATTTTATTTCCTAATAGGAAATTTTCCTCTTCTTTATACAAAAAATTAGGAACAGAGTATTATGACTGGATACAAAATATAAAATCTTATATTATATATACAAATAAAAAAGGCTCCTAAAGCACTTACACTTTTCGGATCCTTTTTGTATTAATACTTAATTAGTATAACAAAGCCTCATTTTTAGTCAAACAGATATTAACAATTTGTTTTCGAACCGTCTCTATTTAGAACCCTCTTATTTTTACTTTCTTTTGATTATTACATTCTATTTTCATCTCCCTAATAAATTAGGGAGAGAAATATTTATTTTGTGAATATTTTTAATTTTAAAATGCAAATGCAATACGAACCCTCTTATTTTTACTTTCTTTTGATTATTAAGTCCCGTCTTCATCTCCCTAATAAATTAGGGAGAGAAATATTTATTTTGTGAGTATTTTTAAAAAAATTAAATCTTAGCATGATATAATTTTATTAATGGAAACAGAGGTTAATTATAAAAAATTAAAAAAGGAAAGTCAGGCTTTTTACTCTTCTGTTAAGTCTATATATTCTCCAGCTTTAAAAGAAAATATCTCTTTTACTTCAGAAGGTTTCAATCATATTGTTTTTAAAAAAGAAAGATCTGAAAGAGAAAAATCTTCACAAAAGTTAAGATTTAAATTATTACCTCTAGCTAAAAAATTAATAGAAAAATCTACCACCTATCAAGAGTACGAAAAGAAATCTTCCTTTTTTGATGTTAAAAAGAATAAGAAAATCAGTAAAGAATTAAAAATAGTAGAATATTGGGGCATAATAGCTATTTTAGAATCTAGAAAAATTAAAGTTATTTTAAGAAAAATAGGTAATGGAAATATTCATTTTTGGAGTGTTATCCCAGCTTGGTCTACTAATAAATATAGAGATACCAAGTTTTATACTACTATGAAAGGAGATCCTGAAAAAGACTAAACAAAAAATACCCTTTCGGGTATTTTTTGCACTGCCTTCAGCTTATGTTTTAGCCGAATAGGGCTGACGCCCCACAATAATTACATTGTATCAGAAGCTTTATTTTTAGTCAAACAGATATTAACAATTTGTTTTCGAACCGTCTCTATTTAGAACCCTCTTATTTTTACTTTCTTTTGATTATTAAGTCCTGTCTTCATCTCCCTAATAAATTAGGGAGAGAAATATTTATTTTGTGAGTAATTTTGATTTTAAAACACAAATATATAATAAGCATTTGCATTTACTAAACATTTCATTTTCACTAAGTGATAATACTCCTCCCTAATTTATTAGGGAGGTGCAAACTGATAATAATATGAGTAGTAGATATATGTTAGGGTGGGTTCCTAAAATGTGAGTAGTAGATAGATAGTAGGGTGGGTTCTCAGCAGACTGGTAGTAATATGAGTAGCAAATAGACTATAGGATGGGTTCGAAATAAGTATTTCCTTTTTTAGAACCCTCTTATTAGTCTATTATCTTGATTATTAAGCTTTGTCTTCATCTCCCTAATAAATTAGGGAGAGAAATATTTATTTTGTGAGTAATTTTGATTTTAAAACACAAATATATAATAAGCATTTGCATTTACTAAACATTTCATTTTCACTAAGTAATAATACTCCTCCCTAATTTATTAGGGAGGTGCAGGCTGATAATAATATGAGTAGTAGATAGATAATAGGGTGGGTTCAGAAAAGACTAATAATAAAATGAGTAGCAAATATATACCAGGGTGGGTTCAGAAAACAAAAACACCGACCCGAGGGCCAGTGCTTCTGTATGTTTGAGTAAACCCAAA
>CAYMRR010000024.1:0-6829 GCA_964393005.1 uncultured Candidatus Saccharibacteria bacterium | reverse complement strand
CTGCAAGGCCAAGAGCTAAGCTAGAGATTTGGATAATATTTAAAAGCTTTAGCCTTCTAGCTTCATAAAGATAGTGGTAGGCTGGGAGAAAGGCTACAGAGAGTATAGAGATAGAGTAGACTATAGAATATTTATAAGAAAAGAGATACTTTGCAAAAAATAGCTTGTAGGCAATGGGGAGGCCAAGCATAGTAGCTAGCATAGCGAGAAGGCCTAGCCAAAAATATTGACGGGAGAGAGTGCTAACTAGGGAGACTTTTTCTTTTTTATTGTTTCCATTTTTCGTCATACGAGAGAGAAGTAATAAGGCTTTAGAAAGTGGTGCCGAGATAATACCATAGACAAAGTCGGCAAAAGTAATAGCAAGAGAGTAGACAGCATTGGCTTCGGCTCCTAGCCTATTAAAGACTATGGTGCTAGAGCCATTTACAGATAAAGATGAAAGTGCTCCATTAAAAGAAAGGAGGGTAGACTCTTTTTTATAAGAAGAGAGACTTTGCTTTTCTATATGTATATCTTTTTCTTTATGAAAATCTAGCTTTTTTTCTACATATTTGTAAGCTATAAACCTAAATAAAAATTGACCAATATACATGGTGAGAAAGACATAATAAAGATTGTGGGTAAAATAGGCGGCTAGTATAGGCGGGAAAAAGGAGATAAAGTAGTTTATAGTTTCTAGCTTGGTATTTAGTTTATATTTTCCTCTACCCATAACGGCTACTCTATAATAGTCATAAAGATCTACTAATAGATGAGAAAAAATAGTGATAAGGAAAAGAGTGGCTAAAAAGCTATTGCCCATATAAAAATAATAAGCTGATATAGCTAAAGAAAGAAAAGCTGGTATCCAGCGGAAAAGCTTTCTATATTTAAAGCCAAGATAAAAGTATTCATCATCTCCCCTTTGGACATTGAGAGAAGATATATTATAAAACCCAGTAAGGCCAAATATGGCTACTATACCATAGACAGAGATAATGTATTTATAAAAGCCATAGTCTTCTATAGAAAGTATTCTAGCTAAAAGCACAGTAGAAATAAGAGCTAGCGGAGCGATGATGATTTGCTGTAGCATAAGCCAACCTGCACCCTCCTCGGTAAACTTTTCTTGGATAAATATTTTTAGTTTGGCTTTATAGCTTTTGTATCTGTTTTTAAGAGAATTTTGCATAATATTTCTTATTCTAACACACTTTGAGAGAAGTTTATTCTAACCCTAGAAACTCGTTTTTAAACCTTGTAGGGTGGGTAATTTTGCCGTAGCGGCTCATACCGACACATATGCCAAGAGCTATACTCTCAGCTAAAAGATGTGAGCCGCCATAGCTCATAAGCGGGAGAGGAATACCAGTGACAGGAAGAAGACCTATATTCATACCTATATTAAAAGAGCTTTGTACTATAAACCAAATAGCTACTCCTAAAATAAACAATGTTTCAAAATTTGAATTTCCTTTTATGGCTTTTTGGGTGAGCCGATAAATAATAAGAGTAAAAAGTACAAAAACAAATATTCCACCAATAAAGCCCCATTCTTCAAGAAAAGAAGCGAAGATAAAGTCTGTCTCATGTTCAGGGAGAAAGCCTAGCCTAGATTGAGTACCAAAGCCTATACCCTTGCCTGTAAGGCCTCCTGAGCCTACAGCTATAATAGATTGATAAGCATTCCATCCTGTGCCTTGCAGGTCGGCAGTAGGGTTTAAAAAGCTTATTATCCTAGTCTTTTGATAAGGATTCATAAGAAAATTCCAAAAGAAAAGAGAGCCTGTTATGGCTATAATAAAAAACCAAAGTATATGCTTTTTAGTAAGTCCAGAAATAAGCACTAATCCAAACCAAATAAAACAAAGCACAAGAGCGGTAGAAAGATCGGGCTGAAGTAAAATAAGAACTACAGGCACAATGAGATAAATAAGAGAAATAAAAATATTTTTTAAATAACCGATAAGAATATGTCTTTTGGAGAAAAATTTAGCTAAAACTAGTATGAGTACTATTTTCATTGGCTCTGATGGCCCAATAAAAAATGAACCAAGGTTAAACCATCTATTTCCTCCTTTTGAGACATAGCCGAAAATAAAAATTAAAGCTAAAAATAAAATCAAAAATAAATAAAGTGACATTAGCAAATAGCTATTTTTGAGAGCTCTATAATCTAAAAAAGAAAAGACAAGATAGGCTAAAAGAGAAATAATTATAAGCAAAAGTTGCCTAAAAAATACTCCACCAAAAAGCTCGGAGGAAGTCATTGAAAAAAGTCCGAAAGACATTAAAAATGCTGTAGCAGTAAAAATAATCCAATCGGTTTCTTTTAATTTTACTTGAAAAAAATTTTTAAGATTTTTACTAATATCTTGCATAGCTAATCGGAAAGGAAAAAGGTATTTGGAGTGATGAGGCCATAGACTTCTATAGTAGGGTCAATACTTTTTAAAGGGTTTCTCCAAGTAAAAATAACAGGAAATATTTCTCGGCTTTTGATTTCGGTTTTGAGAGTTTCGTTTGCGGCATAGATATTGCCCTGCCCATCAAGTAATAATACTTTAATAGGTACATTTCTAAAAATAGCAGGAGAACGGTTTTCTAAAACTATTTCTAATTGAGTGATGCCGTTTTTATATGGCTCGAGGGTGTAGTTTTTTATTTCAAAAAAGTTTTCTTTGTATCCGGTATCTGCTTTTTGCCAAGAATCATAATTATTTAAAATATTGAAAGAGATTTTGTCTAAAGCATTGCCGCTAGATCCAAAATCTAGTGGTATATTTTGCTCTATAACTGGAAAATTTTGGCCAACAGGCACATCTGCCTCACCTTCTATGACTTTTATAATTTTGCCTGCTTTATCGTAAGCTGTAAAACTATAAAGCATTTTGCTATTTTCTGGGACTTTGTCTCCATTTTTATTTTCTACCATAGCTATAAAATCGTAAAGGCCATATTCTGATTCTACAAAACGAGTGTATTTTATAGCTAAAGGTATAATATCTACTTGGCAAATCTTTTCACAGCTACCACCGCAATCTATACCCGTCTCATCACCGTTTAATTTATTATCAAAACAGCTTGGAGCTGGCACTATATATGGATAAAGCTTATAAAAGCTAAATCCTAAAATTATTAGTGAAAGTATAGTGAGGATTAGGGCTTGTCTTTTTCTTCTCCAGCTCATAGTTTTGGTTTTTATTTTTATTATTATTCTTTAATTTTAGCATAAAATAAAACAAAGCCGAAAAGCCTTGTTTTATTTATTTTAAAAAGTTTTATTAATTTTAAATTTTAAAATTAATTTATTTTTTGGTGAAATCTTTTTCTATTCTCTCTATTGCTCTTGCGGCAGCATCTTTTCCTCCAAGGCCAAAAGCAAGACCGAGGGCTATAGAAAGTGAAGCTATAAAGCCAATAAAGATAGTGTTGGTAAAGACTATCATTACATTTAGCTGACTAAGTGCTGCTAAAATAGAAGTCACTACTATGGCATATTTAGCTACAGTACCAGCAATAGAAACTTTTAGCCCTGCTGCTCTTATAGAGCCATCGATAATCTTTTCTACAAAATCAGCAAGCAATATACCTACTACTAATATAGCTCCAGCTATAAATACAGAAGGCAAATAGCTAAGAATACTTAATAAAAATGTTGATACATGATAAAGTCCAAAAATATTGCTAGCAGCTAAAGCAAAAGCAACGATAATGGTCCATCGGACTATAACATCAAAAATATGCCCAATAGAAAGATTTAAGCCAGACCTTTTTGATAAAGTGTCTAAGCCGAGTTTTCCAAAAAAAGCATTTAGTTTAAAAACTTCAAAAACATGCTCTACTGCTCTACCTAAAATAATACCAACTGTCCAGCCAAGCAAAAGTATGACTACCCCAATAACAAAATTTGGAAGAAAAGCTATAACTTGTGTAGAGACATCTATAAGCTCTCTACCCAAAATATCTACATATTCAATCATATATATTTTTAAAAAATTTAAAATTAATTAATAATAAAAACCTTGACTTTTTAATTATATCATTTTAAATATTCTTATTAAATTTTTATCCACAAAATAAATAGTTTTAAAACTTTTCTCCAAGCTTGTCTATAAGTACATTTATACGGCTATCTAAAATAAGATGAAGATATCTGTCATACATCTTTTTTCTATAATTAAATTCTGCAGCATCCATTATTAATACTCTTAATTTGGAAGCATAAAGATTGTTGAGATCTGAAACTATCTTTTCTTTTTCTTTTTCTTTTACTTTGTCTACTACTACCAAAATATCTATATCTACATCTTGCTCATCGGTAAATACTCCAGTGCAAACAAAAAATTTGATTTTACCGAGCTTTTTAAATTTATCTAAAAGAAACTTTTGATCTAAGTTTTTAAAATCAAATACTAAATTGTATAAAGCTTCTTTGTGTAAAAAGTTTGGATTTAGTTTATAGATGCTAGCATTTCTATTGTCGAGAGCTCTTTCTAAAAATTCGGCATTAGCCAAAAATAATAAATCTTTTCGTAAAATATCTCTACGGCTTTTTGTCTCTTCTTCTACTTCGGTAATGCTATAATATTTGCTACTATTTGTTAAAAAATATCTTAAGATTTTCAATCTTATCTCCCCATTTCCAGACTGAAAAATTTTTACTAATGAGTCCATATCTTTCTTTCTTACTTATTTGTTAATACTCTATTAAAATTAAAGCTTATAATACACTTAAAATAGTATCATTATCTAAGATAATAATCAAATTAAAAAACACCTTGCTTAAAAGGTGTTTTTTAATTTAGTTTTAGAAAAACTAGTTTAAAGTTACTACTGCTCCAGCTTCTTCTAAAGCTTTTTTGAAAGCTTCGGCTTCATCTTTCTTTACTCCAGTCTTAAGATCGACAGGTGCAGATTCTACCAAATCTTTAGCTTCTTTAAGGCCTAGGCCCATAGCTTCTTTTACAGCTTTCATAACTGCGATTTTTCCTTCACCTGCATTTTCAAGGCGAACGGTAAAGTCTGTTTTCTCTCCTTCTTCTTCTCCTCCTGCTGCTCCAGCGGCTGGTGCGGCTGCTACAGCTTGAGCAGATACTTCAAACTTTTCTTCTATAGCTTTTACTAATTCATTTAATTCTAAAACAGACATTGCTTCTATTTTATCTAAAAAATCTTTGTATTTTTCCATATTTTTAAATTGATATTATTTTAATAATTTTAATTTTCTTTTTTACCAGCCACTTCATTTAGGCCAATAGCAAGCTTTTGCATAGGTGCTTTTAATAAGAAAGCAATTTGAGAAATAAGAACTTCTCTACTTGGTATGGTGGCAATTTCCATCATACTTTCTTTGTTTTTAAAAGATCCATCAAAAATACCTCCAAGTATTGCAAAGACTCCTCTATGATTTTTGCTAAATTCATGAGCAATTCTAGCAGGAGAAAGTATATCTTCTCCAGCAATTACTGCCATTTCTTCTTCTATGAAAGGTGCTTCACCTTCTATAGATTTGGTATTTACTGCTCTATTCCAAAGTGTCTTTTTTACTACATTATAAGAAATATTTTCAGCTAAAAGCTTTTTTCTTAAATTTTCTGTATCTTTTACATCAAGACCTTTAAACTTTACATAAACTAAAGTTTTGGTTTTATCTAAAATCTCAGAATATTTTTTAATTAATTCACTTTTCTTTTCTTTACTTAATGCCATAAAATTTATTTTTTAATAAACAAAAAACTCTCACCAAAGAGAGCTTTAAGGTAAACGCTAGCTAAAAAGCTTAAGTCGACCTCCGCAAGTTTTTATTTTTAAGAGTTTTTACTCACTTGCTTCTTTGGTTTACTAGAAAAATATACCATAAAAGCTATATTTTTACAAATTTATTATTTAGAACCCTCTTATTTTTACTTTGTTTTGATTAGAGAGTTTTGTCTTCATCTCCCTAATAAATTAGGGAGAGAAATATTTATTTTATGAATAATTTTAATTTTAAAATGCGGATATATAAATATAAACACAAATATATAATAAGCATTTGCATTTACTAAACATTTCATTTTCACTAAGTAATAATACTCCTCCCTAATTTATTAGGGAGGTGCAGGCTGATAATAATATGAGTAGTAGATAGATAGTGGGGTGGGTTCCCTTTAAAAATCAAGTGTTTTTGGAATAGATTTTTACAAATTTATTTAAAATCAAAAACACCTTGACGAATCAAGGTGTTTTTGAATAGAGCACTTAAAAATATAAATATCTTTGAGTACTCTGTTCTCCCGAAAAGCTACTCTCGCCTTGCGGCTACCATCGCTGAGTGAAGACTTCACGATCCAGTTCGGAATGGTATGGTGTGTTACCCTTCATCTGAATCGGGAGAACAGAATACTCAAAAAATTAGAGAAGAGTGCTGGGATTAAACCAGCCCCTCTAGCTAAACAAGTTAGCTAGCGTTCCATCCTTGAAACTGACTCCTCCTAATATATTTTGAGTTTAAAAAAAAGAACCCTATTCGACGCAGGAATACTATTTTACTTTCTTTCCTATATTTTAATATATCTACCAGAGTCGTTAATTCTTTCAATATTATTAAAATTAGGAAGTAATATAATATCCCCACTTGAGAAGAAAATACATTTTCCGCCCCCTAATTCTAAAAATTAGAAAAAATTAATAAATTAATCAGATCTACTTTTTAGAATTTGGAGGCCGATATTTTCAAGCAAGTCTATATAGACATTTAATTTTATAAGATAAAATAAAAATAAAAAATATTTTTAATGATGAACATAGTTCCTAATAGGAATCGGGTTATTAGTAATCCTCAGCTGAGTGCATTACTGCACTT
>CAYMRR010000023.1:0-7005 GCA_964393005.1 uncultured Candidatus Saccharibacteria bacterium | reverse complement strand
TATATTATCTAAAACATCGCTCTCTCTCTATGGATATATCTTTAATTATAAAAACAATAAGAAATTTACTTAGTAGAAGTGGGGTATAATAGAATTATGCATTTTACTATCTTTATACCTACCTATAATAGAGAAAAAGATTTGGAAAAATGTCTTTTTTCTATAAGAGAACAAAATGTCTTACCAAATGAAATTTTAATAATAGATGATGGAGATCTTCCAAATGATTTTATAAAAAAATGGAAAGAAAGTTTTAATAATTTAAATATAGATTTTATTTATTATAAAAAAGATCATACAAAAGAAAGAAGAGGTCTTTCTGAATCAAAAAATAAAGCTCTTGAGCTTATTAAAAATAATATATTTTTTATATTAGATGACGATGTTATTTTAGAATTAGATTTTTGTGAAAAAATAATAGATATTTGGAAAAATAATAAAGATGAAAATTTGATAGGTGTGGGAGGGCTTATTAAAAATAGAAGAAAAAGATTATTTTTTGAAAATTTTTATTATAAATTTTTTGGTATAAACTCTAAAAATTCTTGGGATGTAAATAAAATTGGTTTTCAGATTTGGAATGAAGAAATAAAAGAAATAAGTAAGGGGTATTATGCTCACGGAGGTGTATGTTCCTACAATTTAGCAAAAACACAAAAATTAAAATTTACTACTTTCTCCGGTGGAAGAACAGGTTTAGAAGATGTGGATTTTTGTTTACGAGCTAAAAATAATAATTATCACTTTATAATTCAACCAAAAGCTGAACTTTATCATTACCCAAGTATGGCCAAAAGAGAAGGGATTATTTTATCAGGATTTAAAGAAAGCTTTAATAGATGGATTATTTTTAAAAATAATAACAAAAAACCAAATTTGTTTATCCTAATTTGGTTTTATTGGGCTAATTTTGGTTGGATTTTACGACAATTATTAACATTAAACTTTAGAAAAACTTGGGGTATGATAAAAGGCTTTATTGCTAGTCAAAAAAATTCCGATAAATTTTAATTTTTTGATATTCTTCTTTCTTTTTTTCTTTAAAAATTTTAAGTTCTTTTTTATTTTTTATTTCTTTTAATTTATCAACTATTTTATAAATCAAATCTTTAATATTGTTAGGTAAATAATTTAAAACAACATTATAATAATAGTGTTTTTTCCAAAAAAATAATAATGATTTTAATTCTGGATAATCTTTTCTTAAATTAGAGAATAATTTTATTGTAAAATAATATCTATTAGCCATTTTTTTTGAATTTCTTTCTCCAGATAAAGTTTTCTCATTAGAATTCATTATAGTTAATACCTCAGAAATATGATAGATCTCTTTACTGGTTATTAGTTTTTTAGCTTCAGCTATTTTTAATCGAGCAGTAATAACACCATCTTCTATACCAAGATATTTTTTATCTTCTTCCGGAATAGGAAATAAAAAATTAGAAACTTCTCTTTTTATAGCTAAACAAGACAAATTTCCATTATTCATTTTTTTAAATTTTTCTTGGATTGTATTATAAACAATAGCTTTAGATGTGCAAATTTTTACCCCCCCCCTCTAGAACTTTTATATATTTTGAGAGTTTATTTTCTAACCAAATATCATCATGCTCTAATATAAAAATATAATCTCCTTTTGACTCTTTTACTCCTAAATTCAAAGCGGCTGCAAGACCTTGATTTTTTTCTTGAGTAAATAGCTTTATACGATTATCTTTATTAATAAAATTTTTTACAATAGTTTCTGTATTATCTTTTGATCCATCATTAACTACTAAAGCTTCCCAATTTTGATAGCTTTGTTTTAATAAACTAGGTAAAGAGTATTTTTCTAAAAATTTAGCTCCATTATAGGTTGGAATTATGATTGATATCATATTTATTTTTTAAAGACAACATTTTATGATAAAAATTTTTACCAAAAAATGCTATTAACATATTTATTAAAACTCTTAAATTTGATTTTGTTTTAAAAGACTTAAAAAAATACTTAAAAGCTTCTTTTCTTTTATCTGCCAACAATGCAAAAGTTCCTAATTTTCTATATTGTATAGATAATATTTTTTTATTTAACTTAAAAAAACTAAAATGTTTCTCTAAAAGTTTTTTATAATTATAAAAATGCTCTTTATTATGCTTGGAAATACTTCCAATATGTAAAAAATAATTAAATAAAGGTTCTTTAACAAAAGAAAAATTTATATAAATTTTAGCTATAGAGATATAAAAATCTAAATCTTCTCCTATTTTGAGATTACTATCATATTTTATATCATATTTATTTAATAATTCTCTCTTTAAAAAAACAGAGCTACTACTATAAAAAAAAGTATCATTTTTTAATAAAAAATCTTCAATATTATTAGTATCTGATCTTTTTTCTATATAAGGTTTTTTATAATCTTCTATCACATAAGCATAACAACCTACTACTGCACATTCATCTTTCAAAGATTTAAAGTGTGCTAATTGTTTTTCTAATTTTTCTGGAAGCCATTCATCATCGCTATCTAAAAATGCAATATATTCACCTTGAGCTTTTTCTATTCCTAAATTTCTAGGTTCAGATGGACTTCCAGAATTTTTCTGATAAAAATATTTTACTCTGTCATCTTTTTTAATAAATTCTTCTATTATTTCTTTTGTATTATCTGTTGACCCATCATCAACTATAATTAATTCAAAATTTTTAATTGTCTGATTTAATACACTATTTATTGTTTTTTTAATAAATTCTCCTCTATTATAAGTAGGTATTATTACTGATATTTTTCCCATATTCTTATTATACCAAAAACCAATCTTTTGGACATCTATCTTCTGTGGTTTTCACTTCTTTAAACCAATATTTTGGAGCTATTACTATTTTATTTATATTTTTATTTAGATATGCTCCCCACCAAGAAAAAGTAGAGTTTGGTATGATGTTGTGCTTACACTCACTCATGAGCTGCATATCTTTATAACTATTTTCTTTTTTATTCCAATCTATAAAATCTACTTTATACTCTTTAAGAAAATCTAAATTTTCCATGCACCAAGCTATATCATCTGAAAAAATAAAAAAGTTTATATTTTCTTTTTCTATATTTCTTTCTTTTAATTTTTCTATTAATAATAGAAAAGATTTTTTATAATATTCTAAATCACAAATGTTAAAATTATCTATTTTTAAATAGTCGCCTCTCCTTATGTGAATAGAAACAGATTCTGTATTTTTTATTTTTTCTAAAATTTTAAAATTATTTTTATCTTCTTTTATAATTTCTGGAAAAGTAAAAACTTCTAAAACTTTATCTTTTATATGATCAAAATATTTATAACTTTGAAAATAACCTTCAAAATAAATTTTATTTTTATTAATATTTAAATATTTATTATTAAAACAAAATTCTTCTATAGTTTCATTTTCTCTCACAAAACTAAAAAATATATTTATTTTTCTAGATAGAATTTTTTTCAAAAAAGCTCTAATAATTTTTAAAAAATGTAAATCTAATTTTTTATAGAAAAAAACTGGTTCCAATATTTTAAATCTTTCTTTTTTGGTTAAAATATCATCTTTTATATTAAATATTTTTTGTAATTCAAATCCATTATGATCTCTATTTTTTTGATAGGTTAGTAAATCTAATTTAACTATTTCTCCTTTCAATTTAAAATTTAAGATAAAAGAATATTGATACATTTGATTACCTAGACCACTATTGATTCTAATTATTTTACTTCTAAAAAACATGTTAAATTTTATCCTTATTTATTCCTATTAAATTATCTAACTCATAAAAATCTTTTTTAATGTGTTCTACTAATTGCCCTTCTTTACTTATTTCAAATAATTTATAATTATTTTTTTCTAAAATATTTATAGAGTCTAAATTATTTTTATTCCACTCTTCGCCCCCTCCGACTTCTATACTTATCACAGGTTTTATCTCTTTTAAAATATTTGTCATACCTTGCAAGATTAAACTCTCTGCTCCTTCAGCATCTATCTTTATAAAATCACATTTATTTATATTATTTTCTTTAAAATAATTGTCTAGTGTAGTGGCTTTTACTTTTATTTTTTGTGTTTTTAAATTTTCGATAGAAACTTCTTTTTCTCGTTTTTTAAATCCATTATAACCAGAATAATTAGGACCATAATCTTCAAACTCTATTTCTCCAGCTTTGTCCATTAAAGCTAAATTGTTAATTATAACATTAGCTTTATCTTTTGTATTTTCTTTTAAAGTATTAAAGGTTCTAAGAGTAGGCTCAAAAGAATGCACTTTTCCATTTTCTCCTACTAGCTTACTCATAAGTTTTGTATAAGACCCTATATGAGCCCCTACATCTATAACGATCATGTCTTTTTGGATAGTATTTAAAAGATAGTTAAAAAGATTTACTTCGACAAAACCTTTTGTCATAAGGACCACCCCCTCATAAGGATAAAATTTAAAACTCTCTCCCCAAAAAGTCTTATATTTTATCTTTATAGGAAATAAATATTTATTGATAAACCATAAAGGAAAATAGAAAATTAGTTTAGGTTTTTTAATTACTTTTTTAACTTTTGACAAACCTTCTATTTCATTATTTTTTAAAGCTATTTTTTTAAACTTTTCTATTATTTCTTTATCCATATATTTTTATTTCCCCCATTATACCACACAAAAAAACCGAGCATTACTCGGTTTTTTGTTTTGACCCTACACTCCCCCATTATACTAATATACCAAATCATACCAAAATTGTCAATAGGCTGGAGAAAAATTTATTTCCCTTTTAAACTTTCTATTTTTACTATAATATCGTGATATAATTTTTACATGGAAAATTTTGATAATTGGAATATTTTAAAAAAAGAAATATCTAAAAGAATTGAACCTAAAAAATATCCCCAAGAAGGTGAAGTTTGGCTTGGAAGTATTGGACAGAATATAGGCTATGAACAAAGTAGTAATAGTGAAGATTTTTCGAGACCTTTCTTGGTTATTAAAAAATTTAACAACCAAATGTTTTGGATAATCCCTCTTTCTACTAAACAAAAGAAATATGATTTTTATTTTAATTATTTAGATCATGAAAAAAGACCAGTTTCTGCTATTTTAGCTCAAATGAAATTAGTAAGTATAAAAAGATTTCAAAGAAAAATGCATGAACTATCTCCTGAGACTTTAGATAAAATAAAATCAAAAATTACCTTATTAATAAAATAACAAATCAAAAACCTGCTTTACAGCAGGTTTTCTCGGAGCCTTAAGGCACTTTATATATACAGTATACTAAATCAAAAACTATTGTCAATACTTTTAAGGGGTATTTTTTGTTTCTGCCTTCAGCTTATAATTAGCCGAATAGGACTGATGTCCCACAGAAATTAAATTATACACTGTTTCCTTTCAAAAGTCAAATTTGCATTATTTTTAGATTTTGATATTATTTAGTTACGATGAAAGTCGCCCTACCCGTGGATTCGGGAATACGATCCGTAAAAGCCTAGCATTTGCTAGGTTTTTACTAACTCTTATGTTATAATAAAAGATATCAATACGAAAAAGGATCCGAAAAGTGTAAGTGCTTTAGGAGCCTTTTTTATTTTACAAAAACTGTGGATAACTATTAGGTTAATTTTTATATTGTTTTATAATTAGAAAGTAACAAAAATATGGAAAAATACAAACAAAATTATTCACAAGAAGATTATCAGATAAAGATCAGCGAAATCAAAAAAAGGTGGTCTTTAAGGAGACAAGAATTAGAAACTAGGAGAGACGAAACTAGATTAAAAGTTTCTTATAAAGAAAGTCTTGAAGATATCTCAAATTTTATAGAAGATTTAAATAGAATACAAAAATATCGTTTACTAGCTAATTGTAGAGAAAACGAAAGAGATAAGCCATCAGACATCTCACCAGAGGCAAAAAATGGGCTTTAGAACGATTTAAATACAAAAGACGACAACTTACTCAACTTATAAAAATTAACAGCTTAAAAACGAAATTTGACAAAATTAAAAAAAATATGAAATATATTGATGCCAACATAAAAAATGTTTACGAAAAAAATCCAAAACTTCAAGAATTGCTACAAAATTTAACTATCAAGGAAGATGAAAAAATTAAAGAATTGAAAAAAGGATTGTTTCTCTACGGAATTGCCGGAAGTGGAAAAACTTACTCACTTTATGCAATTAAAAATGTTTTAAGAAAAAATAGTTTAGATTGTGGAAATGTGGAGAATTGGGTGGAACTACTTTACGAGGTTAGAGAGAGATATTCAAACAATCAAGGTATAAAATATTTCTTGGAAAACTTCCTAGAAAAAGAATATATTTTCTTAGATGACATTGGGGCTGAGAACCAAACTAACAACTCCCAAGAATTACTTTACTTGATACTAGACAGAGTGAACCGATACGAGAAGAAACTTTTTATTACTACGAACCTTGAACTTGCAGATTTTAGCAAAAAATACGGAGATAGGCTGACAAGTAGAATTGCTGAACTTTGCGAAACTTATGAGATGAAGGATCAAGACTTAAGATTAAATAAATAATATGAAAACAAGAATAATATCAACAGAAATATGGGATGATGACAGTGTCTTTAGATTAAACATCGACACGAAATTGCTATATTTGATACTTTTAACAAATCCATATATTGGTCAAAGTAGATTTTATAAAATAAACGATAGGCAATTATCTACATTTTCTGGTTTAAATATAGAGCAGATCCAAAAATGCAAAAAAGATTTAGAAGATGCGAATATGGTATTTTTTAAAGATAACTATGTTTGTATCACTGGTTATGGATTCATAGAATGTTTTTATAAGGGAGAAAGAAATGAGATAGCCAAACAGAAAGAATTAAATCTTATACCAAAAGACATTTTCTCTTATTTTAAAGACAAATTAGATACCCTATCAATACCCTATCAATACCCTATCGATACTACAATAAATCATAAATCAGAAATCATAAATCATAAATCTCCCGCCCCTTTGCTCCTTCC
>CAYMRR010000022.1:7304-7512 GCA_964393005.1 uncultured Candidatus Saccharibacteria bacterium | reverse complement strand
AGAATATGATAACGGTATAAAAGCCAGCAGAGATATACCAGGGTTTCTTGAAATTACTAAAAGGCTTGGCTTAGATCCTTTGGCTACAGTAGTATCTTGTCCTCTTTCTATTGGATATGGTGGAGCTATGGGTCCTGCGCAATTTATACCTTCTACTTGGATAGATATAGAAAAGGGAGCAGGAGTGTCTAATCCTTGGAATCCTGAA
>CAYMRR010000022.1:0-7294 GCA_964393005.1 uncultured Candidatus Saccharibacteria bacterium | reverse complement strand
CAACACTTATGCAGGGCAAATAAGAGCAGCTTGTAAATACTATGGAGAAGGGGGAACAAATTGTTCTTATGGGCAGTCAGTTATGAGATATGTAGACCAAATGCAGAGTGATATCGATTATTTGAAGCTATACGGAGGTTAAAAGTAAAATAAGGATAAATATATTAGAACTTTATTAGATATTGATATATTTCAAGAAATTTGATAAGATGTAAAGACTTTTAAATAAATTATTAACAAATTATTATGTCAGATATAGAAAATATTAAAATTGAAGATTTAGCCAAAGCAGGTTCTGCTTATGGTTACAGAAAAACAAGAAGACATCCTTCTGCTAAGGAGTTTATTAAATCTACTCAAAATAGTATAGATTTAATAGATTTAGAAAAAACAAAAGAGCAAATAAAAGAAGCTGTAGAATTTTTGAAAAAAGTGAGAAGTGAGGGTAAAAAAATTCTTTTTATAGGAGAGAAACCAGAAGTTTCTCAAATAGTAAAAGAAGTAGCTCTTTCTTTGAATGAGCCTTATGTAGTAAATAGATATATTGGAGGATCTATTACTAATTTTCCTCAGATTAAAAAAAGAATAGAAGAGCTTCACACTATGCTCGAACAAAAAGAAAGTGGAGAATGGCTTAAGTTTACTAAAAAAGAACAATTACTTCTTCAGAGAAAGCTTGATAAATTAGATAAAAATTTTGGAGGACTTTCTTCACTTACCAATATACCTGGAGCTATTTTAGCTGTAGACTCTAAATATGAAGAAATCCCTATACGAGAGGCAGCTATAGTGCATGTGCCTGTAGTTTCTCTTTCTAATACTGATTGTGATATTTCTACTATAGAGTATCCTATAATTTGTAATGATTCTTCTAAAACTTCAGTAGAAACTATATTAAACATTATTAAAAATAATATTTAAAGAATATAAAATAAATCATGAATACAGAAATAATAAAAGAATTAAGAGAAGAAACTCATTTATCACTAGGAGAAATTAAAAAAGCGCTAGAAGAAGCGGCTGGTGACAAAGAAAAAGCTTTAGCTATTTTATCTGAAAAAGCTAAAATAGTAGCCGAAAAAAAAGGAGATAGAGATTTAGGAGCTGGAGTTATCGGTGTATATATCTATAATGAAGGAGCTGCAGCTGCTATGGTAGAATTAATGTGTGAGACAGATTTTGTTTCTAAAAATGAAGAGTTTAAGATTTTAGCTAATGAAATAGCTTTTCATGTAGTAGCTATGAATCCTACTTCAATAGATAATGAAGATGGAGAAGGGGAAGATACAGCTTTACTTAAGCAAGCTTTTATTAAAGATCCTTCTGTAACTATTGGACAAAAAATAGAAGCTCTTGTACAAAAATTTGGAGAAAATACCAAAGTTACAAGATTTGTGAGATATGCAATTTAAAGTACGATAACTACTTTTAGTTGATTTAATATTAATAAACATGTTAGGCATAATTTATACAACACTCTCTTTAGCACTATTTTTAGTAGCTGGAGTTTTGATTTATAGTAGAGTGTTGTATTTAAATAAACACCCAGACCATTATAATAGTTCTTATAATGGTCATGAAAAGTTTTTAGACTTTATTATTAATATAATAAAGTTTGCCCTTAAAAAGATTTCTTCTTTAATAAAAATAGCTTATCAAAATATTTTACACTTTTGGGTTAGACTAATATCTAAGATCAGCACTTTTTCAGAAAAGCTTTACACAGAAAGTAGAAATAAATTCGTTACAGAAGTAGTTAGAGATAAAAAATCTGTACCACATTTTTGGTCTCATCTTAAAAAATATAAAAGAGAGATAGATGAAGAGAGAGAGGAGACTATAGAAGCCATAAGTTCTTCAAGCTCTATTAATACAGATAATTAATAGTTTTGTAAAAATAGAGTTTTGTGATAAAATCTTTTATAAGATTGGGAAATATTAGCCACTTTAGCTCAGTTGGAAGAGCAACGGTTTTGTAAACCGTAGGTCGTCAGTTCGAGCCTGACAAGTGGCTCAAAATAATAAAACCTCTATAATTTTATAGAGGTTTTATTGTTAGACTAATCTTCTTCTATATCTAGACTATCTTTATTTATTTCTTCTCTTTCGAGTTTATATTCTAAAAGTTCTGGTAAAATTTCTAAAATTTCTTCTTCAGATACAAAGCCGGTATAAAGACTATCATTCATATATAAAGCAGGAAGTTTTGTATCCTCTATTCCAAAAGTTTGTATAAGAGTCTTCATAACTGAAAGGTCTAGATTATAGTCAAAAGAATAGACTCTTATTTCAGGATATTTTTGGCGTAGCCTATTAAGAACCGCAGACTCTTTTACGCAATTAGAACAATTCTCTTTAGTGGTATAAAAATAAAAAATAGGAACAATAGGGACATTACATTTTTCTTTTATTTTTTGCATAAGTAAATAGTCTTTTATTTCAAGAAGAGTATAGTATTTTTTTAAATCCTGTATATCTTTTTTCTTATTAATATTTTGCTCTCCATAGGTTATTTTTTCTGCTAAAGAATTTAGCTCACTAGAAAGGGTGGCAGCTGATACATCTTTACAAGAAAATTCTTGCAGGAGCTGAAATTGGGTTTCTGAAGATAAAATATCTATAGATATTTTATCTTGTAATTCTTTTAAATTAGTTATTTTTTTATTATTTAAATAAGAAGAAAGCCATGTAGAAGTTAAAAACAAAGCCAAAGTAATTATAAATACTAATATATATCTAACCCAATCTTTTTTTTGCATATAAATTTATTTTTAATTTAATTAAAGTATATCAGAAAATATTTTTAACGACTATCTATTTCTTTTGTCCAACTAGATTCATAATTTCTAACCGTATTAATCAAAGCTTTAATTAGCCAAAAAGGAGCAATAAATGGATATATTATAAAAAACCAAATTATATTCCAGCTAATTTTACTCTTTCCATATAACATTCTATGACTTATTATTAAAAAAAATATTATAGAAGACCAAAGTATTATAGAAATAAATAATAAAGTAGAAATATTAATAAAGAAAGGATCTAGATTTATATCTTGTAAGTTGAATTTAAGACCTATAGCTGAAATAGTTAAATAACTAGATTCAGCATAAATATACAAATGATATAAAATAGTAGAAACTAAAAATATAGTTGAAACTATTAAAAAAAGATTTAAAGGGAGATTAATAAAACCAATATTTCCATATTTTTTACTAAAGATTAATTTTTTATAATCTAATGAGTTCCTTATAAAACCATACATCCATCTTTTTCTTTGTTTGTATAAAGCTTTTATTGTAGTTGGAGTATTTGTGTAAACTATAGAGTCTGGAGCATTTTCTATTTTCATACCATTTTTTTGCATACGAAGAGCTATTTCTATATCTTCAGTAGTATGAGCATGTTTATAAGGGCCTATTTTATCAAATACTTCTTTTCTAAAAATAGAAAAAGGTCCTGGAGTTACATGTATAGCATTTACCAGGCTTAGCATTTTTTTCATATAAATTTGCATTTCATATTCAGTTTTTTGGGCTTTTTGAATAATACTATTTTCTTCATTAGATACTATAGTAGGAGCTACGGCCATGATTTTAGGATCATTAATAAAATAATACATAATCCTATTTAAAGCTTCAGGGTGCACCAAAGAATCAGCATCTAAGCATCCTAAGAATTGGGTTTTTGTATTTTCTAAGGCTAAATTTTGAGCGCTAAATTTACCTCCATTAGGTTTAGTAAATATTTTTATTTGTGGATGATTTTCATATCTTTTCATTACCTCCCAAGTATTATCTTTACTACCGTCATCTACTAAAATAAGGTTTAATTTTTCTTTAGGATAATTTAGTTTTAAAAGAGATTCTACAGTTTTAGCTACACTTTCTCCTTCATTGTAGGCAGGCACCACTATGGTAACTCCAGGATATTCTTCTTTGGTATCAAAAAGTTTCAAAGCGCCTCTATGTAAAGTCATTTTCTTATAATTTTCAAAAAAAACTACAAGGAAATAAACTTGGATATAGACGGCAATAAAACTTAATAAATAGAGTCCTATTTTAAGGGCTGGAAACATATATTTAATTAATAGACTCATTCTATCACAAGTATTAGTTAATACTTAAATTTTAGAATGTTAAAAAAAACCACTTTATGGTATAATTTTTTATTATGAATTTAGAAAAAAAAGAAGGACATTTGCATCCAATTTCTATTTTAATAGCTCAAATTTCTGAGATTTTTACTAATATGGGGTTTTCTGTGGAAGATGGGTTAGAGTTAGAAAGAGAATGGTTTAATTTTGATGCTTTAAATATTCCAAAAAATCATCCTGCAAGAGATATGCAAGATACTTTTTTCTTAAACCTTAAAGAAGATGAAAAATTAGGTAAAGCTGTTTTAAGAACACACACTTCTAGTGTCCAGATTCAATATATGACAGATAAAGCTAAAAGTATAAAAAGTGAGACTCTAAAAGAATCTGAAGTTTTTCCTATAGCAATCATTTGTCCAGGAAAAGTTTATCGAAATGAAGCTACTGACGCTACTCATGAAGCACAATTTCACCAAGTAGAAGGTTTGCTTGTTGGAGAAAACATTTCTCTTGCAAATTTGAAAGCTGTTTTAGAAAAGTTTTTCTCAGAACTTTTTTCTAAGTCTTTAGATATAGTATTTAGGTCGTCTTATTTTCCTTTTGTTGAGCCTGGTCTAGAAGTAGCTATGAAGTGTTTTAAATGTGAAGGAGATGGCTGCTCTATTTGTAAAAATACAGGATATATTGAAATAATGGGTGCAGGTATGGTCCACCCTAAAGTATTAGAAAATTGTGGTATAGATTCTCGCAAATATACAGGATTTGCTTTTGGGGTAGGTATAGATAGGCTCGTTATGCTTAAGTATGGATTAAATGATATTCGCCACTTATATAATGGAGACTTAAGAGTGATAAATCAGTTTTAAATATATGAAGTTTTTACACAGTTGGATACAAGATTATATAGAAGATAAAATCCCTATGGGAAATGAGTTTGTAGAGAAAATTTCTACAAATGCTTTTGAAGTAGAAGAGTTTAATAAAATAGAAAATCCTAAAGAAATAGTAAGTGGTAAAATTCCAGAAATAGATTATATTTATGATTTAAATATTTTACCAAATAGAGCTCATGATGCGCTTTCTCACTATTTTTTAGCTAAAGAAGTAGCTGCTCTTTTTGATTTTAAATTAAAAAATATTTTACAAGATTTAGAAGAATTTAAAAAAGATTTAAATATAGAAAAAACTAATAGTAGTTTTATAAAAATTCAAGAAACAAAAGAATGCTCTCGCTTTATGGGGGTAAGAGTAGAGGGTGTAGAAGTGGCTCCTTCACCAAACTTTATAAAGTACAGACTTGAAAGCATAGGAGAAAAAAGTATTAATAATATTGTAGATATTACCAACTATGTACAGTTTAGTTTTAATAAACCAATGCATGCTTATGATGCTAATTTGGTAAATAAGTTTTTAGAAGTTCGTTTTGCAAAAGAGAATGAGAAAATGTTAACCCTTGATAATAGAGATTTAGATTTAAACGAAGATACTTTAGTTATAGCAGACTCTGAAAATGTATTAGCTCTTGCTGGAATTAAAGGAGGAAAATATTCTGGTATTACAGATAATACCAATAAAGTGATAATAGAAAGTGCAAATTTTAACCCTATTTCAATAAGGAAAACTTCAGGAAAATATAATCTTAAAACGGATGCTAGTAAAAGGTTTGAAAATGGTATAGCTGACTCTTTGGTAGAAATAGGAACTTTAGAGACTCTAAGACTTATAAAAGAATATGCTTCAGGAGAAAATTTTAAAATTTTAGAAATTGTAGACAATTTTCCAAGAGAAAAGCAGAGTAGCTGGAAATACAAAGTATCTGTATCTCTTTTAGAGATAAATAAAATTTTAGGAATTAATCTTATAGAAAAAGAAGTAGAAAATATTTTTAAAAAATTAGATTTTGATTATAAAATTATTTCTCCTAAGAAAAATATAGAAAATTTAATAGAAGTAGTTTTAAATAAAAAATATAAAAGTATAAGCTCTATGAGAGAAGATGCTCCAGAAGCTTTTTCTTGCTCATCTTTAGTTTCTTATCTTTATGAAGGAATATATATGCCTTCTGTATCTATAGATAAATATTTATTTACAAAAAGAGAAAATATAAATAAAGATAATTTAAAATTTGGAGATTTAATATTTAGGAATTCAGAAGAAGGTAAAATTTATTATGAAGGAATAGAATATAAAAAAGGAGAAAGGGTAGAGGAGGGAGTAGACCATGTAGGTATATATTTAGGAGAAAATAAAGTATTGCATTCATCTCGAGATTTAGAAAATGGTACAGAAATAGAATCTTTAGAGAAATTTTTTAATAAAGGCAAAATAGTTGGTTTTGGAAGAGTGGTTGATGATATGGAAGAGGAAAGATTTGTAGTAGAAATTCCTAGTGAAAGATTGGATTTAAGAATAAAAGAAGATATAGTAGAAGAAATAGTCAGAGTTTATGGTTTAGATAAAATAGAAAGTATTTTACCAAATCTAAATAAATCAGGTATTTTTAGTAAAAAGCTTTATTATGAAAATAAAATTAAAAATATTTTATTAGAGTCTGGTTTTAGCGAAGTTATGGCATATAGCTTAAGAAATAAAGGAGATATAAAAATAATAAAATCTGTAGCTCAAGATAAAAACATGCTACGAACCAATCTTTCAGATGGTATAGGAGAAATAATAGAAAAAAATATTTTTAATATGCCACTATTAGATACTAGAGAAATGAAGGTTTTTGAATTTGGAAATATATTTAGTTTAGAAAATGGAAAAGAAAAAGAAAAAAGAAATCTAGCTATAGCTTTTGACGACGGAAAAAAGAATAAAGAATATAAAAGCATAATAGAAGAGATTTTAAATAAAATAAAAGAAGAATTAAAATTAGAAAATATTAATTATATTGAATATAAAAATCCTAGGCAAAAAGAAAATAGAATAGAAATAGATTTTGAAAGCTTAATAAAAGATTTAGAAGAAATAAATACCAGCAAAGGTTTAGAAGAAAAATATTATAATAAAGAAGTTAAATATGAAGCTTTTCCTCTTACTCCATTTATAGTAAGAGATATTGCTTGCTGGGTATCTAAAGACATTACAGAAAAAGATATAGAAAAAATAATATTAGAAAATATCGGAGAGCTTTGTAAAAGTGTAAATCTTTTTGACAAGTTTGAAAAAGAAATTGATGGAGTTAAAAAGAAATCT
>CAYMRR010000021.1:0-8084 GCA_964393005.1 uncultured Candidatus Saccharibacteria bacterium | reverse complement strand
TCATAGCCATATTTAAAAGTCAAGTCTTTTTTAATTAAAAAATCCAAAATTTTTTCTCTTTCACTTCTATAAGCTCTTCTCCTTTTAATTTATATTTTTTTACTTTTAAAGTATTTGGGCAACAAAAGCCTTTAAAATTTTCTCCTTCTCCAACTGTGATAGTCTCTATTAAAAATATCTCTTTTTCATAGTCTAGGCCATTTATAATATCATCTCCTCCCATATTTTTTCCTGTAAAAAATTCTAAACTTTCTCCATTATTTAAAAATATTAAAAGATAAGCAGGGTGTCCGCTACCGCCCCAATTATATCGAGCTATATGTGCCACATCATCTAGACCATCCTTATTAAAATCTGCTATAAGAAAAGAGTTCTGATTTTTTACTAATTCTGCAGACCATTTAAAGAGTCCGTCTGGGAGAAAATCTGGATGCACATTTTCTTTTTCTCTACATTCTAGCTCTCCATCTACTAGCTGCTCATTTTTATAAATATCAAAAGAAGGTATTTCTAGATTTAAAACTTTTTCTACCAAAGTTCCTTTTATAGCTTTATAATATTCTTCAGTTTCTTTTGCTATCTTTTCTTCTTTTATTTTCTGATGCTCATCATAAGACTCATATCTTTTAAAAGAAAAAGTTTCTATATCCCAAACACTTACTCCGCCAGTAGAGATGGAGACATCTTCCTCTTCTTCTTTTTCTTCTGGTATGTTTACAGTATTTGCTTCTGTCTTAAGCTCGGCTTTAGATCTAAAAATCGGCTTTAAGATTAATAAGCTAGCTATAGCTAATATTATAATAGTAAAAATTATTATCAATACTTTTTTATTTTTTAAAATGTTCATAGTAAATGTTTGTTATATGTGCCCCCAGTAGGATTCGAACCTACGACCATTTGCTTAAGAGGCAACTGCTCTACCGACTGAGCTATAGGGGCTTTTCATTTTCTTTTTTAAAGATTATTAAATAATATTAGCATAAAATACCCTTTTTTAAAATAGCTTTTTATGTTAAAATTAGGTTCACATCTGCCCGGGTGGCGAAATTGGTAGACGCACTTGCCTTAGGAGCAAGCGGAGAAATCCATGAAGGTTCAAGTCCTTTCTCGGGCACAATAAATATAATATTTATAAAAATAAAGCTTGTAAAATTTACAAGCTTTATTTTTTGATTCCTCTTAAAAGAGTATCCATAGTTTGCCGCGCTTTTTCTCCTTCATCTATTTTTACTTCTACTCTAGGGATTTTTCTTATTCTCAATTTCTTTTTTATTTCTGTTCGGAGAAGTGGCCTCATTCTTTTAGCAAAGTCTAGAGCTTGCTTTTCTTTTTCTATCGGCAAGACAGTTATAAAAATATCACACTTTTCTAAATCTTTAGTGATTTTAGCTCTTGTAATAGTGATAAGAGAAATGCCAGCACTCTCTTTTTGAAAAAAGTCTTGAGCTATAGCTCTTATTTCAAGGCCAAGCTTTACTTGTCTTTCTGTTTGTCCTGAAAAGTCTAAATCATCTATAGCGTGAGATCTTTTTTGCATAAAATTATATTATTTTCTTTCTTTCTATTTTTACTGCTTCTATTATATCTCCAGGGACTATTTCTACTTTACTTTCAATAAGTATTCCGCATTCATTTCCTTCTTCTACAGCATCTGTTTTTATTTTCATACATTGAAGCTCTATTAGCTTTCCTGTACCCATAAGAAAATCTCTTCTTAAGATTTTTATTTTTGGAGAAAATTGAAGTATTCCTTCTATTACTTTTCCGCCGAGGACTTGTTTATCTTTGGTAGCAGAAAAAGATTTTAAGATTTTTAGCTTGCCGAGTGAAGTTTCTATTTCTTCGTGAGGAAGTCTATCTTCTACTATATTAGAAAACCATTCTGTAAGATTATAGATAATATCAAAAGTCATAGGCTCTATTTTAAATCTTTCAGCTTCTGCTTTAGCTTTATTTTCTACTTTTACATTAAATCCTATAATGAGTACATTTTCATCATGAGAAGAAGCGAGGACATCACTTTCTGTAATATTTCCAATACCTCCGCCAATGATTTTTATTTTTACACCACTAGCTTCTTTAGTTTTTTCATCTATTTCTATTTTTCTCAATTCTCTTTCTACAGCATCATAGGTGCCAAGAGTATCAGCTTTTAAAACTACAGGTATAACCAATTTTGCATTTCTAAAAATTCTAGGGTTTAAAACTTGTATTTCTTCTTCCTTTAATCTTTCAGATTGCAATTTTTCTAATTCTTTTTTATTAGAGCTAGAGATAAAGCTGGTACTAGCTTTTGGTATATCACTAAAGCCTACTACTTTTATAACTTGCCCAGCTTTTGGATTTACTATAGCTTTGCCTTTATAGTCTTCTATTATACGAATAGGAGAAAGGGCGGTATCAGCTAAAATAGATCCAGATTTTGGCAAGACTCCATCTTTTATTATAAGTGTAGAAGAAATACCTCTTTTTCCGTCGAGTAAAGTTTCAAGTACTATACCTTCTGCATCTTTATTTTCATCATAAGAAAGCTCTGCCATTTCTGCTACCAATAATATAGTCTCCAAAAGCTCATCTAGACCTTTTTTGGTTTTAGAATCTGTCTCTACAAAAGGAATATCTCCTCCTAAGCCTTCCAAATAGATACCATTTTCTATAAGAGAGTTTTTAGCTCTTTGTATATCTGCATTTGGTTTATCTACTTTGCTAAAAGCTACAATGCAAGGGATTTTATTTTCTTCTATTACACGAAAAGCTTCTACAGTTTGCGGCATTACTCCATCTTCAGCTGAGACTATTAAGATAGCAATATCTGCCAATTTGGCACCTCGCTCTCGCATAGTCATAAAAGCTTCATGACCAGGAGTGTCTAAAAAGGTGATATTTTTGATTTCTTTTTTATCTTTTGTAGAGTGAGCTACTTCATAAGCACTTACATGCTGAGTAATACTACCCGCTTCTCCTTCTACTATATTAGTATTTCTTATAGCATCGAGTAGTGAGCTTTTGCCATGATCTACATGACCCATTATCACTACTACAGGTTGCTTTTCTTTTAAGCTTGATTTTTGAGACATAATTAGATCTTATAATAGCACAAATCTTATTTTTAGTCTATATTTTAGCTCTTTTAATTTTTTATTTATTTTTTTAATATGATATTCTTAATAAAATAGCTAGCTAAAGAATGATTAAAAATCTCTCTATTTTTATGAAAAATTTAAAAGAAAATAAAAAAAGAATATATTTGGATTTTGCTTCTCAGAGTATGCCAAGCAAAAAAGTTTTAAAAGAAATGAAAAAAGTTTCTTCTTTTAATTATAATCCAGCCAATCTTTATAAAGAGGGTCTTTTTGCTGAAAAAGTTTTAGAAGAAGCTAGATTAAAAATAGCCAGAGCCTTTGGAGTAAAAAGTCATGAAATCTATTTTACTTCTTCAGGCACACTTTCTATAGCTGCTGCTATTTTTGGACTGGTATATTCTTATAAAAATAATTTTAAAAATGAGAAACAGAAAAAAGAATATCTAAAGCCGCATATTATTACTAGTAATATAGAGCATGAAGCAGTTTTAAAAAATATAAAATATTTAGAAAAAGCTGGAGAAATAGAAGCGACTTATATAAAAGCAGATGACAAAGGCCTAGTAAAAGCAGAAGATATAAAAAAAGAAATAAAAGAAAATACTATTTTAATTTCTATTATCTATGTAAACAATGAAATAGGAGCTATACAAGAAATCAAAAACATTGGTAAAAAAATAAAAGAATATAAAAAAGAAAACAATTTATCTCTTGCAGACTATCCTCATTTTCATACCGATGCTGCTCAAGCGGCTAACTATTTGCCTCTTTATATAGATATGCTCGGAGTAGATATGCTTTCTTTAAATGGCTCAAAAATATATGGTCCAAAATCTTCAGCTCTTTTATTTAAAAAAGAATATATAAAGCTTTCTCCATTTTATTTTGGAGGTGGGCAAGAAAGAGGTATTTTTTCTGGAACTCAAGATATAGAAAAGGCTATAGGGCTAAGCATAGCAGTAGAGGAAGCTGCCAAAAGAGCAAAAGATTTTGATCTTTTAGAAAAGATAGCTAAAAAAAGAAATACTCTTTTAGAAAATATTTTAAAAAATATACCAGAAGCCAAATTAAATGGAGCATATAGCGAAAGTGATTGGAAAAAAGAAAAGCTAGGTATAAAAAGAGAAGAGAGAATAGCCAAAAGAGTGCCGAGCAATATCTCTTTATGGTTGCCAGATTTTCCATCAGACGAAATGGTGCTTAGACTAGATGAGAGAGGCTATGCTATATCTTCTGGGTCAGCTTGCTCGGCAAAAGAAGAAGAATATTCAGAGACTATTTTTGCTATTAGTAATTCTAAAAAAAGAGGAAGAGAAACTATACGCATTACTATTAACGAAAATACAAAAGAAAAAGATTTAAAAAATTTCCTAAAAGATTTGAAAGAAATCTATTATCAATATAAAAAATAATTTTAAAAATTAGTTTTTTAGTTTTAACCATTTGTAGTTTAGACTAAAGAAAAGTGTTATTATTAAATAGTGCTTAAATAATAAAAAAGAATATGTATATTAAAAAAGATTATAGTAATTTACTAGGCCTCGAAGGTTTTTCAGATCTCTCGCTTAACACTCACTTTACTCTTTATGAGGGATATGTTAAAAATGTAAATAGTATTCTCGAAAAACTAAATAGCAGAAAATCTGAAATAGGAGATATTGAAAAGTCTGAACTCGGTAGAAGATTGGCCTGGGAATACAATGGAATGAAATTGCACGAGATTTATTTTGAATCTCTCTCAAAAGAAAAAAGTGAAATAAATAAGGAAAGCAAATTAGCCCTAAAGCTTATAGAAAAATATGGAAGCTTGCAAGACTTTTTAAATGAGTTTAAAAGAGTTGGTCTTAGCAGGGGGATTGGCTGGGTAGCTTTAGCTAAAGAAGAAGGAAGCGAAGATTTGCATATTTTATGGCTAGAAGAGCATGCTACAGGAATATTTGCCAATTCTAAAATTTTGCTTTGCATGGATCTTTTAGAGCATGCTTTTATAATAGATTACAATACCAATAAAGCCGGCTATATAGAAGCATTTCTTAAAGCTACAAATTGGCAAAAAGTAGAAGAGAGATTTGAAAATTAATTTATTAATTTAAAAATTTAAAAATTTATAATTTACAAAAACTATGCCTCCAGCATTTAATAATTTTACAACTAAAGCAAAAGAAGCTATACAAAGAGCTCATCAAATTGCTGCAGAAAGAAATCAAAATCATGTTTCACCGCTACATCTTTTAGCAGGGATTTTACTTATTGAAGAAAATATAATAATCCCTTTACTTGAGAAAATAAATATAGACTATATTTTACTTTTAGATGTAGTTATGGAGCATATAGACGACTATCCTACCGCTACCACTCTTTCTCCAGCTTCTCAAATGTATCTTACAGGAGAATTTGCTGAAGTACTTGAAAAGTCAGTATTGGTCTCAAGAGAGCTAGGAGAAGAATTTATCGGAGTAGAAAATTTATTTTTAGCTATTTTAGAATCAGAAAGCCCTCAGGTAAAAGATGTGATAACTAAATTTAAAATAGATAAGAAAGAAATTAAAAATATCCTTTTAGAGTTTAAAAAATTAAATTCAGAAAATATACCACAACCAAAGAAAAATAAATGGCTAGTCAAATTTACAAGAAATCTTACAGATCTTGCAAGACAAGACAAGCTAGACCCAGTAATAGGAAGAGATAATGAAATAATGAGGCTAATGGAAATTCTTTCAAGAAGAACCAAAAATAATCCTATACTAATAGGAGATGCTGGTACTGGTAAAAGTGCCATAGTAGAAGGCCTTGCCAATAGAATAGCCAAGCAAGATGTGCCAGAATCTTTAAAAGATAAAGAAATAGTACTTCTTGATCTTGGTATGCTTATAGCTGGCACAAAATTTAGAGGAGAGTTTGAAGAAAGGCTAAAGCAAATCATGAAAGAAATAGAAAGAAATGAAGGAAGAATAATTCTTTTTATTGATGAAATACATACTTTAGTAGGAGCTGGAGCAGCTGAAGGTGGAAGTGATGTGGCCAATCTTTTAAAGCCAGCACTTGCAAGAGGAGAAATAAAAGTTATAGGAGCTACTACTCTAAATGAATATCAAAAGCATATAGAAAAAGATTCTGCTTTAGCTAGAAGATTTCAGCCAATAGTAGTAGAAGAGCCAAGCCTGGAAGACACTTTAGCAATACTAAGGGGTCTAAAAGAAAAATATGAGCTTTTCCATGGAGTCCGTATTACCGATGATGCCTTGCTTGCTGCTACCAATTTATCTGTAAGATATATTACAAATAGATTTCTTCCAGATAAAGCAGTAGACCTAATAGACGAAGCTGCATCTAGTATGAAAATTTCTCTAGAAAATAAACCAGCAGATCTTGAAGAAGCTCATAGAAAAGTTTTAAAGCTACAAATAGAAAAAGAAGCTCTTTCAAAAGAAATAAAAGCTTCCAAAGGAAATAAAGATAAAGAATTAAAAGAAAGAAAAAAAGAGCTTAAAGAAGAAATAGCTAATATTAAAGATGGAGTAAAAGAGTTAGAAATAAGATGGAAAAATGAAAAAGATATTTTAGAAGATATTAAATCTATTCGTAAAAAGCTAGACTATCTTCGTTCTGAATCTGAAAATATAGAAACAGAAGGGGGAGATTTAGCCAGAATTGCAGAAATAAGATATAGCGAAATACCGAAATACAATGAAAAATTAAATAAAAGATTAGAAAAACTTAAAAAAATCCAAAAGACAAAAAGAGTATTAAGAGAAGAAGTGGTAGCCGAAGATATAGCCAATGTAGTATCTCGCTGGACAGGAGTTCCACTTTTCAAAATGCTAGAAGAAGAGCAAGAAAAGCTCCGAAGAATAGACGAAGAGCTTGCAGAGAGAGTAGTAGGGCAAAAAGAAGCTATAGAAAAAATCTCTGATGCCGTCCGCAGATCTAGAGTGGGTATTGGTGACCCAGCAAGGCCTATTGGCTCATTTATGTTTCTTGGTCCTACAGGAGTAGGAAAAACCGAGCTTTCTAAAGCTTTAGCTGAATTTATGTTTGATGATGAAAAGGCTCTTATCAAAGTAGATATGAGTGAATATATGGAAAAGCATTCTGTTTCAAAGCTTATAGGTTCTCCTCCTGGATATGTAGGACACGATGAATCTGGTCATCTTTCTGAAGCCGTCCGCCATAGGCCATATGCTGTAGTACTTTTTGATGAAGTAGAAAAGGCTCATCCTGAAGTATTCAATGTCTTGCTTCAAGTTTTAGATGAAGGAAGGCTAAGAGATTCTAAAGGCCGATTTGTAAACTTTAAAAATACTATCATTATTATGACAAGCAATATTGGCTCAAAGCATATACAAAAAATGGAAAAATATGGCTTTTCTCACAATGAAGGAGATATAGAATACAATTATTCTCATACCAAAGATAAAGTACTAGATTCTCTAAAAGATTTTTTCAGTCCAGAATTTTTAAATAGATTAGATGAAATAGTAGTCTTTGATCTTTTAGGAAAAGAAGAAATTAGAAAAATTGTCGATCTTCAAATAAAAGAAATAGAAAAAAGGCTTATAGAAAAAGAATTAAAGCTTTCTGTTTCAAATGAAGCTAAAGATTTTATAGTCGAGGCTTCCTATGATACTCAATATGGAGCAAGACCAGTAAAAAGATATATTCAGACCAATCTTTTAAACAAATTAGCAAGAAAAATGCTCGAAGCTTCTCAAAATAAGAAAAAGACTAATAATACCAGTTTTGAAAACTTAGTAGAAGTAAGCCTGAAAGCAAATAAAGATAAAACTAAAGAGCTGCAAGTAGAGCTAAAAACTATAAGAAAGCCAAAAATAGTCTCTCCAATACAAGTCAAAGATCTCAAAAAAGATAAAAAATAATAAAAATAAAATCTCTAAAATCTTAGAGATTTTATTTTTTACTAAAAATTTGCTATACTCTAAATATAAGTCAGTATAGCTCAGTTGGTTAGAGCGTGGCACTCATAAAGCCAAGGTCGGTGGT
>CAYMRR010000020.1:0-8149 GCA_964393005.1 uncultured Candidatus Saccharibacteria bacterium | reverse complement strand
GCTCCTTCGCCAAACTTTTGCTGAATTTCTTTTAAAAGTTCGTCGGTATTTACCTTTTTTTCTACTACTTTTTTGGCTGCTGCTTTTTTGGCTACAGCCTTTTTAGCTACTTCTTTTTTAGCTACTTCTTTTTTTGCTACTGCTTTCTTTTTTACTGCCATATATTTTTTATTTTAATTTGCTTTATTATAGCATAGCTAATAATTTTTATTTTTTCATTTTTCTTTTCCCACAAAAAATACTTTTTCTTGAGTTTTTCCATATTTGTTTACAGATTTTACAGTCACCAAAGTATATGGATATTTATTTATTAAAAGCTCTCCAAAATCTCCATTTTCATTAATAGTAATTTCTCTTTCATTTATATAAATATTTTTAGCATGTTTTACATTGCCAAATATCAAAAAAGTATCATCTTTTATTATTTCATATGGAGTAGGGGTATATATAGTAAAAACTGGCCCAGAAAAATAATCAAAAGCTTTAAAAGAAAAATATATTAAAATAAATAAAACCAAAACTATAAATAGCAAGATTTTAAATCTATCTTGAAAAGGTCTTTCACTCATTTTAATTTTCATAGTTTTTATTCTTCATCATCATCTTCATCACTATCTAAAATATCTTCTCTATCATCATCTTCATATTCTTCTTCATCATCATCGTCGTCATTTTCCATTTCTTCTAGCTCTCGCTCTAGCTTTTCTACTTCACTTTCTACTTTTTTACCAAAAAGTACTTCTCTATGTCTTCCGCTTACTAGTGGCCCAATAATGCCAAACTTTTCTAAATCATTTATTATCCTCGCGGCTTTATTATAGCCCCAGCGAAATGCAGTCTGTAGTGAGCTGGTAGAAGCCTTGCCAGTAGAGATGACATAGTCTCTTGCGCTCATATAGTCTTCATCGTCGGTAGGCTCTTCATCGCTATCTTCTTCTATATCTCCAAAAGCTTTGGAAGGTGAAGAAGACATTTTTATTTTTTCTATATCTAGTAAATCGGGTATAAAGTCGTCGTATTGCTTTTTAATACTATTTATAACAGATTTTATCTCTTCATCAGAAACAAAAGGAGCCTGAACTCTAGTAATATTAGAGCCATTCATATAAAGCATATCTCCATTACCTAGCAAATCTTCTGCTCCGGCTTGATCCAAAATAGTCCTTGAATCTATTTGTGAGGTAGTCTTGAGAGCTATACGGGAAGGAATATTAGCCTTTATAGTACCGGTAATCACTTTTACATCTGGCCTTTGAGTAGTGAGAATAATATGTATACCTGCAGCTCTAGCCTTTTGGGTAAGAGAAGTGATAATAGGAGTTATTTCTCTTGGATAAGTGAGCATAAAGTCATTGAACTCGTCAAAGACAATCACAATAAACGGCATTTTTGGCGGAAGTCCTTCTACCATTTCGCCATCTTTGGCTTTCTTTTTAGCTTTTTCTAAAGCTGGGTTAAAGATTTTTTTATTATAATCATTTAGATTTAGCACACCATACTCTCCAAGCACATCATATCTTCTATCCATTTCTTGAGCAGCCCAAGAAAGTGATTTGATAGCAGTTTTCGCATCTTTTATTATAGGAGTATAAAGGTGAGGCAGAGCATTGTAAGCGGTAAACTCCACTCTTTTTGGATCAAGAATAATAAGCTTTAAGTCGTGTGGAGAATTTTTATAAAGCAGAGATACTATAAGATTATGCAGTGTGACAGACTTTCCTGTACCTGTAGCACCCGCTACCAAAAGATGAGGCATTTTTGTAAGATCTGAAATAATAGGCTTGCCTACTATATTTCTACCTATAACTAGTGAAAGATTTGGTCCATTTTGAAAAGCTTCACTACTAACTAATGATCGAAGCCTAAGCATTGCTTTCTTTTCATTTGGTATATTTATACCCACAAAAGGCTTGCCAGGTATAGGAGCCTCGATATGCATATTGGTAGCAGAAAGTGCCATTTGCAGATTGTCTTTTAGGCTTATAATTTTTCCAACTTTTACATTTTCGGCAGGCTTTAAAGTAAATTGAGTAACAGAAGGGCCAACTGTGACTTCTCCCATCTCTACCGGAAGGCCAAATTGCTCTAAAACTTTTTTAATAGTATTCATTTTAAATTTAGAATCACCAGCAGAAGCTCGGCCACTATCTTCTTCCAAAAGGTTTAGCGGAGGAGGAGTAAACTTTTCTTCTATATATACAGGTCTAGATTCTGCTTTTATACTTTCTTTTCTTTTATGTTTTGATCTTTCTTTAGCTTTTCTCAATTCTTCTTCTTCACTTTCAAGATGCTCTTTTAGAGCTTCTATGTCTTCTATTTCTAGCTCTTCTTCTTTTTTTGGATTTAAAGTATTCATAAGCTCAAGATGAAGCTTTGAAATGCTATATTCTTCTTCTTTTTCCGCTTTTGCTAGAGCAGCTTTTTCTTCTTTAGCTTCGGCCGCCTTTTGAAATAAGTTTTTAAAAAAGTTTAATATAGCCAAATATACTTTTTTAAATATATTTTTTCTTTTAGGCTTTTTAATATCTTCTTCTATATTTTCGAGAGATTTACTTTTTTCTATATTTCCAAAAACTCGCATTTTGGTAGCATTTTCTATATCTTCTTCTTTTTTAAGTCTGGCTGCTCTTTTCTTTTTTAGAAAACTAAAAAAGGTAGGCTTGTCTTTATAAATCATAATAAAAGAAAATAAAAGAAGAGCTAGTGAAAAAATAGCAGGCAAAATATTTCCAAAATACTTTGATAAAAAGAGATATATACCATCTCCTACTATGCCCGAAGATTTTACTCCAAGCGAAGCTGTAAAACCAGTAATAGAAAATACTAATACAAGAAAGGCGAGGCTAGTAATAAGGTTTAGCTTGGCTTCATTTTTATCTTTCCATATATCGTAGCCAAGCCAAAAAAATCCAATAAATAAAATATAAGCCACCCAGCCAAGCAAAAATAAAAGAAAATCAAAAACACTTTCTCCCACTTTACCTGCCATATCTAAAGAAGAAAAAAGTATAAAGACTCCAATCAAGAAAAAAAGTATAGCCAAAGATGTAGATTTTAAAAGCTTTTGAAAGCTGCTGCTTTCTTTTTTTAAAGATTTTTTATTAGATGTATTTTCTTCAGCTTCTTCCAAATCTTCATCTTCTTCTTCATCATAAAATAGGCTTTTTTTCTTTTGTTTTTCTTTTAAGTTTTTAGACTTCTTTTGCTTTTTTTTTCTCATAAATATAAATAATAATAAAAGGTAAGTAGCACTTTGTTTAAAAGAGTACTCTTAGATAAATTATAACATGCTAAAAATAAAGAAATTCAAAAAAACCTTAAAAATACAAAATCTAAAAAATAAAGAAAAAAGAAATAAAGCCAAAGATTTCTAAACGACAAAATCTAAACGACATTATCTATAAACGACAAAACTAAGAAAAACTATAAACGACATCTTATAAACGACAAAGTAAAAATACTTAAATAATAAAATATATAAACGACATCTTAAAATCTAAAAATCTCTAAACGACAAAAAATAAAAACTATAAACGACATTTACTTTTCTCTAAAAAAGAGAAATTTTTAAAAACTTGCTATTTTCTTTTAAAAAGTATAGTATTCAAGCATTAGCTATAGCAAAAATATGCCAAACTACAATTTACTAATACTGAAAAAGACAGAAAAAATAGTAATAGCAATTTATCTTATTACTCAATTTCTAAACGACAAAGAATCTTTAAAAAAAGATTTGCGAAGCTCTGCCAACAAGCTTTTAGAAAATTTAAACTCTCTCGGCTTTTCTCATAATAAAGATGTCTTTTTGATTTATGAAAACTCTTTAAATATTTCTACCCTTATTATCTCTTATCTCACTATAGCAAGAGATACTAGCCTCATTTCAAAAATGAATACTAATATAGTAATAGAAGCCATGCAAATATTAGAAAACCTTTTAGCCAAAAAAGTATTTGCTTTAAAAGAAGAACATTTACTTATAAATGAAGAAGAAAGCCTACTTTCACTACTATCTTTAGATACTAGTCAACCTACAAATAGTATTACTTCTTTTGATACTGTCTCTCTCAAAAATCAAAAACTAGAAAAAGAAAATGGGAAAAAAGAAGTAAAAGAAAAATCACTTTCTCTAAAACCAGTCATCTCTCTAAACGACAATTTTAAAAAGAAAGCCAGTACTCTAAACGACAATAAATCTTTAAAACAAGTTCTAAACGACATTTCAAAATTAAATAAAGAAAGTAAAATAGAAAATAAAGAAGAAATTAAAAAGCCAATACTAGCATCCAAAACCGAAGCCACAGCCAAAAAAGCCCCTAAAAACCAAGCTAGAAAAGATAATAGAAGAGAGCAAATACTTTCACTCTTCACTCGTGGAGCAGAAGTATCTGTAAACGACATTTCTAAAAAAATAGTAGGCTGCTCTGTCAAAACTATACAAAGAGAGCTAAACGAACTAATGGATGAAAATAAAATAGAAAAAATAGGAGACAAAAGATGGGCAAAATATATACTTCTTTAAAAAAAATTTTCTTAACATTCTTAACCAAACCCTTGTATTTACTTGCCTTTTTCTTTTTTTAAATTTTATTTGTGATATATTTAATATAGACGACCTATCTCTGGTAAGGGCGTCCTCTGGTATTTGAGATACATTTATAAGTAATTATAGGTATCACAAAAACTAGATTGATCGTTGGCAACAAAATATAGATGCGGATTAGAAAATTATTATTAATTATTTATTAGTTAAATTAACCCTAATAAGTATTTAGATTTGTCGCAATTTTTCTTGCCTTACGAGTGAGGAAATTTAAAACAGCGATTGATCTCGTTAAAATAGTTTTTAAAAATATTGCTAGTCGAAGCTAAAAAAATATTTTTATTGACTATGATCTCTATAAGATCAAAAATTATAAATTTTATAAAATATTTATGAATTTTAAATTAAAGACAACAGTATTATCTGTTATCTCAATGGGAGTATTGGCTGGAGCTATGTTTGCTTCTGCTCAAACTCAAATCACTGCATACCAATGTGCAAATGGATCAATTGTAACTGACCCTAATGCATGTGTGGTATCAACCCCATCAACCCCTGCAACCTGCTTTAATTTCACTAGAAATCTTTCAGTAGGAAATACAGGAGCTGATGTTAAAGCTTTACAACAAGTTTTAAACTCAAAAGGCTTTGCAGTAGCAGCAGCTGGACAAGCTGGCTCAGCAGGTTTTGAAACAACCTACTTTGGAAATGCTACCAAAGCTGCCCTTATCAAATGGCAAGAAGCTAATGCTGCAACAACACTTGCACCTTGGGGATTAACCTCAGGTACAGGATTCTTTGGTGCAACATCTAGAGCAGAAATGAATAAGTGTGCTCCTGGCACACCTACTACCCCTGGTATTCCTCCAGTATCTGGAGCAGTATCAGTCTCTCTAGCTTCTGTTCAACCAAACAATGTACTAGTGGCAGGACAAGCTCATGCTAAATTAGCTGATTTTGTATTTTCAGGAACAGGAGTTGTAACTAATGTAAAATTACAGAAGACAGGAATTTCTAATTTCGACTCTTTAGTTAATGTATACCTATATGATGGTAATACAAAAATTAGCGATGGGGTATCTGTAATGAATGATGGTTCTATCAATTTCAATAACGGAATTGGACTCTTTTCAATAACAGGTTCAAAGACAGTTTCAGTATATGCTGATATTGCTTTAGGAACAGGTGGACAATCTGTAGGAGTTGCTCTTACTGGCTTTACACTAGCAGGTTCTGCACAAGCTGTAGTATCAGGACTTAATGGTCCTGCTCTTCCTGTAGGAACCGCTGATTTAGCTACTGTAAGTGTTGCTACTACCTCTAATCAAAACCAAGCTAACATGGGAGATCAGAATATTAGTATCTGGTCTGCTACAGTAAACGTAGCTTTACATGATGTTTACTTAGTTGGAGGATCTTTTATGATGAATGGTACAGCACAACATTCAGCAATTTCTAATGTAAAACTTTACATTGACGGAGTACAAGTAGGAAATGCTACTTCTCCAGATGCTTCTGGAAGAATTTCTTTCAACACATCTAATCATTTTGTGAGATCAGGATCTCACAATGTTCAAGTAAGAGCTGATGTTGTAGGAGAAGCAGGAAGAGATTTTGAAATTTCTCTAGAGAATATTTCAGATCTTCTTTTTGAAGATGCTCAACTAAGAGGAGCTTATGTAACTCCTACAGCTAATGTTAATTACAATCTCAAAGGAGATAAATTAACCATTGGATCATGTTCTGGATCAGGATGTACTACAATTTCTTCAGATTCAGCATTTACTGGTAATGTTGCTAAAGTTGTAGCAGGAGCTTCATCTCAAACAATCGGTAAAATGAAACTTACAGTTTCAGGAGAACCTGTACAATTAATGTCAGCTTCTCTTAAAGTTAATTCTGATAAAACAAATACAAATAAATTAACCAATGTTTCATTATATATTAATGGACAATTGATCAATTCTGGAGCTGTAGCTGAATTAGGTACTTCTTCATCTTCTATAACTTTACAAAATCTTGGAGGAATTATTGTTAACCCAGGACAATCTGTAGTTATTGAAGTAAAAGCTGATCTAAGAAATACTAACGGGTCAAATATTACTAATGGTCAAGATTTGACAGTTAAGCTATCTAATTTACAAGTTAAAGGTACTATTTCTAGAAATATAGTTTCTACAAGTAACGGTCAATCATTATCAGCTAAAGTAGGTAATTTTACAGCAGCTTTAGCTAAAAATGATGCTTTCTCTGTATCTAAGGTAAGTCCTGATGCACAAGAAGTTAAAATTGCTTCTTTTGTAATGTCAGCAGATAGTTCTGAAGGTGTTACAGTTACAGGATTAGATTTAGGATTATTAGGAACTGGAACCCCAACATTTAATAGAAATCAAATTACTACTCTTCTAGTTAAGAGTAGTGCTGGACAAGAATGGTCTAGATCTGTAGGATCAGGATTTTCTATAGCTACAACTACTATCTCACTTTGGGATCAAGTTCCTGCAAACTCATCTATAACTTATGATGTGTATGCAACCTTTAACAATGCTACTGGTACATTGACTACTACAGCTAAAGCTTACTTTACTGGTCAGTCTTCAAATACTGTAGCTTCTTCTACAGCTAGTGGACATTATGCAATAACTTTTGAAAAATCTTCTCTAGACAGTATTAAAATTGCTTCAGAATCTGATGGTGACAAATATGTAACTGGAGGTTCTACAGCTAATACTGTATTCATGATTAGTTCTTCAAATAATGCTAAGCTAAACACTGTAGAAATTAAGGTAGAAACCCCTGCTCTAGTTTCAAAGGTAACTGTAGCTGGACAACAAGCCTCTTCATTAGGTAATGGTAAATACCAAGTATCACTAAATAATCCTATTACTTTAGTATCAGGATTCGGTACTTCAGTTCCAGTTGAAGTAACATTCAATCAACCTAATAAAGACAACAACTTGTCTAACGCTTCTACTACAATCTCTATTACTTATCTTGGTGCAGATCAAGGAGTGAGTGCTGGAAATGAAGGAGTTTATGGTGACCCTGTTACTATTAACAGTGTAGTAGCTACTTCAAGTAAATTTGTAGCAGCTATAGGAATTCCTACTGAAGTAAAAGTCATTGATGGAAGCTCTGTGGCTAAAGGAACAAATACTTTCTTAGGAAATATTGTTGTAAATACAAAAGGTTCTATTGAGATTAAGGCAATTAACTTCACTGCAGCTGTAGGTGGTGATCAAATAACTGATTTAACCTTAAAGAAAGGTAACACTACTATGGCTACCAGTACTATGAATGATTTAGTTTCTGGCTCAGTCACATATAGTGTTTACGGAAATACATCTTCACTTACTGCTGGTGGGGTAGCTTCTATCTCATTAGGAGGTGTCAGTACTTTCGTATGGAGTGACTCTGTTAAAGATAACTTTAATGGAGAATACATTGAAAAGTGGAACGTTAAGTAATATCCGCACTATATTCAAAATAAACTTTTAGTTTATTAGAAAGTAACGGAAAAGTTGCTAAAACAAAACCCCCTCGAAAGAGGGGTTTTTGTTTGCTTGTTTTGAAATGAAAGTTGTTTGCAAAGAAAATTTAAAAAAT
>CAYMRR010000019.1:0-8174 GCA_964393005.1 uncultured Candidatus Saccharibacteria bacterium | reverse complement strand
TACAGAAATAGAACCTGGAACTTTAGCGCAAGATTCTATTTCTAGTGTAGGAAGCTTGTCTTCTAGTGTAGGTAAAGAGGTAAGACAAATTAATCCTTGGATGAGTGGAGTAGTATCAAAAGATGATAGAGAATCTACTAAAGATAGAACTATCTTTGAAAGACTTGGAGGGACTACAAGACTTGATTTTGAAGATTATTTTAAAGATTTGGAAGATTATAGCCAAATGAGAACTTATGAAAAATTGAGAGAAGAAAGAGCTTTAGCAGAACGAGAAGAAGAGCAAAAGAAAATAAAAGAAAAAAAGGCAAGAGAAGAAGAGAAAGCTTTAGAACTTTTAAGACAAAGAAATCTAGAAGATATAGCTTATAGGAAAAGATTTGGAGATGAAGCATTTAAAAGAATGTCAGAAAATAGACTTATAAGAAAAAAGGAAAAAGCTAGATTTAAAGAAAAGGAAAATAAGAGCATAGATGACGATATTTATAGAGAATAGGTTTAAAATTTTACTTAAAATTGTCTCTTAACAATAGAAAATTTTAATTGACAAACAGGTTCTAATATTGTATATTAGAGGCATCTTAGTAATATAAGATTGGTATTATTATTTTAAACAAAATTTATGAAAAATATTATTACAAAAATTATTATTATTTTAATTATAATAGCGGCTATTTTTATTGGCTTAAAAGTGGGAAATAATGCTTTAGGAAAAGCAAATGCTTCAAATAATGCTGTTTCTAGTACTATTTGTGGAGTAAATAATGGTTGGATATGGAATGGTACACAATGTGTAAACACTTGTGATGCTAATCATCCTTGGGACCCTATACAAAAAAGATGTTCTACAGGATATGGGTATAATACCGGATATACTTCTACTCTTAGCTGTACAGCAGCCTATGGAGCCAACTATTATTTTGATGGAAAGACTTGTGTCGAAAGAGTAGCTAAACCAAATGCTAGCTATTATGGAAATCCATATAATGGAGGTACTACTAACCCTGTCTATTCAAACACTAATACAAATACTAATCAAAATTATTATCCTAATTATCCTAATATTAATTCTGAAATTATCTATCAAAACTCTTGGGATAATATCTATTATCCAGATTCTTATCCTAGAGAAAATGCGGATTATTATATTTATATAATCACTGAAACTACTTCTTATCCTAACGGTACACCAATTTATTTTGGTAATGAAGGAAGTTATAACTATTATAATAATTCTTATAATAACCCTACTTATTATTACTCTGGAAATAATTCCAATACTTCATATTATAATTATACAGATTATTATACAGATTATTATTCTAATTATTACAATAATTCTTACAATAATTCTTATTATTCTTCTGGATATTATACAGACTCAGTTATCACATTAGGATCTTCAACAAATAATAAAAACCCTGTTATCACATTAGGTCCTTCAGTAAATAATAAAAATCCTGTTATCACATTAGGGCAAATACCAAATACTAATACCAATATTATTTATTCTTCAATGTCTTATTAATAATTAATTTATAAAATAAAAACACCTAAAATACTTTAGGTGTTTTTTTTGTTATAATGTTAATATATTTATTTTTAATTATGGACCCTTTAATAAGAAGAGAAAATCCTAGCTTTGAACAAGAACCAAAATTTGCCACACCCGAAGAAGAAATTCGTTTTTTAAGAGAGCAAATAGAAAAAAGAAGAGAGATTACTAAAAATTTTTCTGAAAGAATTACCAAAGAAGATCATGCTAAAGATGTTATTAGAGAGTATGTAGTAGACACTCCAAAATCTGCTCTTATTACAGGATATGAAGTGAAAGATTATGAAAAGAAAAAGCTTTTAGACAATTTAAAACCAAAAGAGACAGATCAAAAAGTAGCAGAAATAGTTTCAATATTAATGGACAAGGGTGTGCATTCAGCTTTTAACATTGTAAAAGATCTAAAAGATAAAGAAGTATACGATGATTTTCACCGGTTTTTAATAAATTTTTTACTTTTGCCTGAAAATGAAAATTTAGAAAGAAAGTTTGATAAAACTCTATGGAAAGCTTTAAATATGATACTTTACGAAATAGTTCTTCCAGAGAATTCTGAATCTGAAAAAAATATTGGAGAATTCGTTTCTTTTATGGAACAATTTTTTGCTAGTATGCTAGCTATAAGTTCTGATGCTAAAAATAAAGAAAATAATTATTATGCATTAGAAATAGCCAAGCCAAATGATTCTAATGAAATATCTTTTTTTGTGGCAGTAGCCAAAAATATGGCTGATCTTTTTGAAAAAAGTATTTTAGCATTATTTCCAGGAATGATTATAAAGCATAGTACTGAAGATTATAATATTTTTTCAAATAATGGTTTTCCTCTTGCAGCTTATGGATCACCACTTAAAACTCCAGCTCTCCCAATCCGTACTCATGAAAAGATAAAGGGAGATTCTATGGCTTTGCTTATGTCGGCTTTTACCAAATTACAAAAAAAGGGAGAGGCTGCAAGTTTACAAATATTAGTTCGTCCAGCTGGAGAAGAGTTTTATAAAAAGTATTCAGGAATATTAGGAGATTTGAGAAAAGGAGAATCCTTAAAAAGGATTTTAGATAGAGAATCTTTTGTAAAAGATTTTATAGCCACTTTTAAAGAAGCTCAAAAATCTCCAGAACAAATAGAAAAAGATAAAAATAAACCTCGAAAATTAGAAGACGAACAAGCCATAACACATATTACAGAAAAGCTTACTTCTACTATTTTAGATACCAATATTCGTCTTTTAGTAAATGCCGACACTTTGATTAGATCAAAATCTATTCTCCATGAGCTAGCTTCTACTTTTATGCAATATCAAGATACTGGAGCAAATGCTATACAGTTCAAATCTTTAGAAGGTAGCAGACTAAATCAAGAAATTCATAATTATATTTTTAGACTTTGGGATGATAAAGAATCTTTTCCTTTAAATATAAAAGAGCTTTCTACTATATATCATTTTCCTTATAAAGTATCAGAATTTTCTCAGCTTAAAAAAACAGATGCAGCCAAAGCTCCAGCTCCTATTGATTTACCCCAAGAAGGATTATTTTTAGGAATAAATGAATATAGACATTTAAAAACAAAAGCCTATCTCCCAGAAAAAGATAGACTAAGGCATGTTTATGTTATAGGGCAGACTGGTACAGGAAAGTCGGTAATGCTTAAAAATATGGTTTTGCAAGATATTATAGAGGGCAGAGGATGCTGTTTTATAGATCCACATGGAGAAGATATTAAAGATCTTCTTGGAAATGTCCCTAAAGAAAGATGGGATGATGTTATTTATTTTGACCCAGCAGACACTTCTATGCCTTTTGGTCTTAATATGATGGAGTTTGATCCAAACAAGCCAGAACAAAAAACTTTTGTGATTAATGAAATCTTTTCTATTTTTAAAAAGCTTTTTGAAAACTCTCCAGAATCTATGGGTCCAGCTTTTGAGCAATATTTTAGAAATTCAGCAGGATTGGTAATGGAGCATCCAGAATCTGGTTGTACTTTACTTGATATTTCTCGTGTTCTTTCAGATGAATCTTATAGAGAATATAAATTATCAAAATCCAAAAACCCTCTTATCAATCAGTTTTTCAAAAATGCTACAGCTACTAGTGGAGAAGGAAGTTTTGAAAACTATGTGCCTTATATTACTAGTAAATTTGATGTTTTTGTAGCAAATGATATTATGCGACCTATTATTTCTCAAGAAAAATCTTCTTTCAATATTTCAGAAATAATGGATAATAAAAAAATACTTTTAGTAAATCTTTCAAAAGGTAGACTTGGTGAAATGAATGCTAACCTTATAGGTCTTATTTTAGTAGGAAAGTTTCTTATGTCAGCTTTGGGTAGAGAAGATTTAGATTCCAAGCCACCATTTTATTTATATTTAGATGAGTTTCAAAATGTTTCTACACCTTCTATTTCTGCTATTTTATCAGAAGCTAGAAAGTATAAACTTTCTCTTACTATGGCTCATCAGTTTTTGGATCAGCTTTCTGATTCTATAAAATCTGCAGTATTTGGTAATGTTGGAAGTAAAATAGTTTTTCGTATTTCAGAAAGTGATGCAAAGTTTTTGGAAGCTAGTTTTGCTCCAGTTTTTTCAGCTTCAGATATTATGAAAATAGAAAATCTTAATGCCTATGTTTCACTTTTAATAAATGGCTATCCTCAAAAACCATTTAATATAGCTGAAAAATATTTCTTAGATATGGATTCTCCTTTTTCACCAAGAGGAAATAAAGAAGTGATAGAAATTTTAAAGCAAATGTCTAAAGAAAAATATGGCCGCCCACGAGAAGAGGTAGAAGAAGAAATAAAAGGGAAATTTATTTTTGATTAATTTTTTCTTATTTTCTATAAGAAATTTTATAAAAAAGTTTATATATGTTAAACTCTTTTTAATTACTAGACTTAATTATTTTTAAATAAAATTATGGCAAAGTTAGAATACAACGAGATAAAACCAAGAAAATACATAATCTTTAAAGATGAACCTTATGAAGTCCTCGAATCTCATGTGGCTAGGACTCAACAAAGAAAACCACAAAATCAAGTTAAACTTAAAAATCTTATAAATAATAAAGTTATACCAGCTACATTTCACTCATCAGAAACAGCCGATGAAGCAGATGTTTCAAAAAAAGCTATTAAATATCTTTATTCAAATAAAGGTGAATATTGGTTTTGTGAAGAAAATGATCCATCAAAAAGGTTTACTATAAATAGAGAAACTATAGAAAAAGAAATTAGATTCTTAAAAGAAAATAATATAGTAGATGCTAAAATCTTTACCAATGATGACGATGAAGAGACTATTATTGGTATAGAGTTACCAATAAAGCTTAGCCTAAAAGTAGCTTCAGCTCCTCCAAATGTAAAAGGAAATACTGCTTCTTCTGGTGCTGGAAAGCTAGTAACTCTCGAAACAGGTGCTCAAGTCACTACACCTCTCTTTATAGAAGAAGGGGAAGAGATAATAATAAATACAGAGACAGGAGAGTATGTAGAAAGGGTTAGTAAATAATTTTTACTAAAATAAATAAAATAAAAAGGCAGATGAAGTCTTCGTTGCTTCTCTGCCTTTTACTCTAGTTAAGGTAATGTGTTCTTTTAAACCTAAAACAAACTTTTTATATACTAACACAATTTAAAAAGAAAAGCTAGGTAAAATTTCTTATTTTTAAGATTGTTAAGTATTTTATTTAAAAGGTTTAAAAGTATTGACTTTATTATTATAATATGATATATTTAAAGTAGAAGTAATAGTTCATTAAAAAATACATAAAAAATGGAAAAAATAAAAATTAAGCTATTTTTAGGCCTAGTGGGCCTAATTATAGCACTCTTTTTCACTTCTTGTGAAAAAGAAGTCGTCTACTATGAGAAATACTATTTTGAGGAACAGTCTCAGAATATTGTAGATTCTCGAGGAAATAGTTCAGATCGAAATAGTGGTACTTCTACCACTAAAAATTATCTGAGCAGTAGTGTATTGCAACCAGCTCTTACTCCGCCAGCCAATCCTTCTTGGATTAAGGTGGGAGAGATAAAGTCTGCTGGAAATATTACTTTAAGTAATATTTCTAAGAATTCTTGGAGAACAGTAAATCTTACTTTTACTTTTTTGGGAGATGGTGCCTCTTTTGTAGAATATGCTTTATTTCAAATTCCTGGGAAACAAGAAATACGGGTAGAAGTTGTAGATAATAAGTTTTCTATAACAGATATTAGAATACCCATGAATACTTATCTTGATATAAAGCTAAGCTATCAAACTAAAGCTAGCCTACCTTCAAGCTTAAAAGAAGGAGATTTAATTACTCTGTCTTTATCTGGATTTTCTACTGATGAGCCAAAGGTCAATCTTCCATCTTCAGGTACTATGCCTAAAAATATAAATTTAGACAGAGTATCATTAAAGAATGATGGTTCAGTAAACCCAAATCCAAACCCAGACCCAGACCCAGATCCAGAAACTCCTGCAAAAAATGTGTATTTTCAAAATAATATACATTTTCATTCTGCAGGACAGACTTATCTAGGAGTAGGAGAAGAAAGGGAAATTATTTTAACTTGGTTTCAATTTTATTTAATTTCTGGACCGGTTAAAATTACTAACCTCACTTTAAAAAATCCATATTTAAATTCTGGATTAGAGTTTGGAGAAATTCGTATTTCTTTGAATGGTGGAGAAAGGTTTAAAATTTCTTCTACTATATCTAAAGATAAGACTAGTTCTACTTTAGATCTCTCTTCCTTAGCTATAAATGCTGGAGGGGGTTGGCAAGATATAACCATCTTTGCGAGTGTAAAAAACATTAGAAATAGTGCTTTCAACACCGAAACTTTCGGTTTTGAAATTTTAAATAGAAATGATTTAGAATTTCAAAATAGTAAAGGAGAGAAAATCTCTCTATCTCTAGTAAACATCTTTCAAGATGGAAAGATGCTCGATTAAGAGGAAGCTTGACAAAAATTTTTATCTCGCTATACTCTTATCGATATTAGTTCTTTAATTTTTAATTTTTAAAATTTTTTATAATGAAAGAAAAAAAAGAAGATTTTATCTTCTTTGACTGGACTCCATTAGGGGTTAAGTTTAAAGAAGAAAAAACAAAAAATTAATTTTTCCGGTACATAGGCAAGCCTTAAAAAGCTTGCCTATTTTTGTTATATTATTAAAATATGAAAATAGATATAAGTAGTAAAGAAAAAGATTTTACTACATTTTATTTAGCTAGATTTTTAAATAAAGAATTAAACTCTTTTTACAAAAAGAGTATGGAAAATTTAGAAATTAAAAAAGAAGATTTAGAAAATATAGTTTTAAAAGAAAAAGAGTATGAAGATTTTATAGCTGGAGAAAATATATATTCTCTAAAAGAGAATATCAAAAATCTTTCTAAAAAATTTAGCCCTATCAGTAAAGAAAATCAAAGTATTTTAAATAGTTCTATTTCTAAAAATACTACTATATTAAAAATTTTTCTAGATAAGCTTTTTACTCAAAATGATGCTATAGATAGTATACAAATTTCTTTAATACCGACATTTCTCACACCAAGAGAAACTTTTTTAAGTTTTCCAGGTTCAGTTTTTAAAAAAGATTCAAAAAAAATATATCTTATAGTCCACACGGAAGATAATTTAAAAGAAGAAAAATTATTAGAGACTTATCTTAAAGTATTTCTTCATGAATTTTCTCATGTATTTTTAAATACCCATAAAAAGTTTTTAGATATTTTAGAAAATTTTCTAAAAGAAAAGTTTAAAGAAATAGATATAAGAGAATATCAAAAAAGAGTAGGAGAGCTTTTGGTAAGTTCTTTATTTTATTTTAAAGATTTTGGTTTTGCTTATAAAGCATTTCTCTTTAAAGAAAACCAAAAAGAAAAGCAAATTTCTTTAGAAAATAATAAATATAGAAAAATCACTTTTCAGTTTTTAGAAGATTTAGAAAATTCTAAATTAGAGAATAAATTAGAAATTTTCTTACCAAAATATTTAGAAAAATTAAAAGAGGAAAAATTGTTTGACAAATTTTAAGATTGATATATATTTTAATTAGAGACAATGTCGTTTCTAATTAAAGTTCTTTAAAATGAAAAAAACAAACCCAGCTTATCCTGAAGAAAAATGGATTAAAAATCCGCACATTTTAGATGACCTACCTCCTGACCAGGGAGATAAAGATCAAGACGATTCAGGAGAAGATTAATTTTCAAAAAAAAAAGAGATAATACTCCGAGTGTATTATCTCTTTTTTATTTTGTTTAACATTCAATTTTCCCTCTTGACAAAATACTTCCTTTTTGCTATATTATATAATGAACAAAGTGTTCTTTCAAAAAAAGTTCTATAAATCTGTTAAAATAGATTTATTGAGTAAAAAATTAAAATAAAAATAGATAGTCATGAGAAAAAATTTTAAAAACAGTCAAAAAGGAGGATTCTTTTATGCTACCCTCCTCTTACTAGCTGCCATTATTATGGCATTAGTAGTTTTGGCGACATCTTGTTGTCGCGATGAGCCCGATGTGGTTCCACCTACAAAACCTTCCGGGCTAAGCTATACCGCTACTACTACTTCTATAAATCTTTCTTGGCAGGCTAGTACAGATAATGTAA
>CAYMRR010000018.1:0-8332 GCA_964393005.1 uncultured Candidatus Saccharibacteria bacterium | reverse complement strand
AAATTGTCAAGAAAATAATTAAAAAATCAATTTTTATTATTCTTTGTCTTTGCGGAAGTGGTGAGATTCGAACTCACGAAGGGTCGCCCCTTGCCGGTTTTCAAGACCGGTGCCTTCAACCACTCGGCCACACTTCCTTTGATTAAAGTTTTAAAATTATAGCATAATTAGTTTTGAAATGCTACAGTCATTCTTATTTTATTTAAATTATTTTTACTCCTCAAATCTTTCTAAATGATCTGTATATTGCCTATTCACTTTTAAGAAAGTAGCTCTTTTAGAAAATTCTTTTAACCTTTTTGCTCCTATATATGTACCAGTACTACGAAGTGCTCCAAAAAGATCTTGCAAAAAAACTTCTATTTTACCCTTAAAAGGCATAAGCACATATCTCCCTTCGCTGGCTCTATGACTATCTTTTTTACCATAAAATTCTTCCATGGCTTTATTTGAAGAAGATCCGAAATATTCTTTATATTTTTTACCATTTTTTTCTATAAGCTCTCCTGCACTTTCAGCATATCCTGAAAAAAGAGAACCAGCCATATTGAAATCTGCTCCTCCACAAAAAGCTTTAGCTACACAAGATGGATATTCTTGTCCACCATCTGCCATTATAAGACCATATCTACCTACTCCACTAGCTAAACCATGAGCTGCATCTGCACATTCTATAACAGCTGAAAGCTGAGGATATCCTACTCCTGTCATTAATCTTGTAGTACAGACTGAGCCTGGACCAATACCTACTTTTACTATATCTGCTCCAGCTAAAATAATTTCTTCAGACATTTCATTAGTTACTACATTGCCAGCTATAAGTATATGATCTTTGCACATCTCACGAATAAGTTCAATAGTTTTTAATAGTTTAGTAATGTAGCCATTTGGTACATCTATACAAATAAAAGAAAAATATTTATCTAAACCTTTAGCTATAACTTCTTTTAATTTTTCAATATCTTCATCTCTAATGCCTAAAGTATAAATAATATAATCTGGATTATTAAACTCTTTAAGACCAGATTCTAATTCTTCTAAAGAATAATATTTATGTAAAGCTGTAAGCATTTTATGTTTTGAAAGAATTTGAGCCATCTCAAAAGTTCCGCATGTAGCCATATTGGAAGCTACTATTGGTATACCTGTCCACTCTTTATTTGAGTGATAAAATCTTAAAGTTCTTTCTAAATCTACTTCTTTTCTACTTACTAAAGTACTTCTTTTTGGTCTTAAAAGTACATCTTTATAATCTAATTTTATATCTTCTTCTATTCTCATACTAAACAAGTATAGCATACTAACCTTTTATGCTATTATTAAAAAAATATGAAAATAGTAGTTTTAGATAATATAAGATCTGCTCTAAATATAGGCTCTATTTTTAGGACTGGCAGTGGTATAGGAATAAACAAAATCTATATTTGCGGAATAAGCCCCATTCCTTTTGAGACAAGCGAAAAGCTAAAAGATAAAAATATTAAAAGAAAAGACTTTGTTAAAACTTCTCTCGGAGCTGAAGATGAAATAGAATGGGAATATAAAGAAAATATTTTAGACTTGCTTAAAGATTTAAAAAAAGAAAATTATGAAATAGTAACTTTAGAGCAAAATGAAAAAAGTATAGACTATAAAGATTTAAAAATAGAAAAAGAAAAAGTAGCTATAATTTTAGGAAGTGAAACAGAAGGAGTGCAAGAGAAAGTTATAGATCTTTGTGATAAGATAGCTGAAATCCCAATGCTTGGATTAAAAGAGTCTCTTAATGTGACTATAGCATTTGCTATTTTGGCTTATAAGATCTGGGATAATTAGTTGTGCTCTCGCGTGGAATCGAACCACGATCGCAGGTACCGCAAACCTGTATTCTATCCGTTGAACTACGAGAGCAAAATAGCACAACTTGTGTGCTATTTTATTATTCTTCAATTTTTGCTATTGCTTTTACAAGCCTAGACTTTTTTCTATCGGCTGTGCCTTTTTTAATAACTCCCCTTTTAGCTGCTTTGTCTAAAGCAGAAAAAGTCTTAGGAAGATTTTCGGTAGCTTGTTTTTTATCTTTAGCAGAAATTAAAGCTCTTACAGATTTTACTTCAGCCTTCATTATCTTTTTCTTTTTATCATTACCTACTTTTCTATTTTTTGCTTGCCTAATAGCTCTTTTTGCTGTTTTGGTTACTGCCATAATTTTTAATTTTTATATTTATTATATTAAGATATATAATACTACATTTTACTAAAAAAATAAAGTCTTAAAAAGAAGATTTACTTTAACCTTTAATTTTTAATTGTCAAGACAAAAAACTTTGCTTTTTATCTTATACTGTATAAGTACATTATTATTAAATAAATCAACTATTATGAATAAAATTTTTACAAAACTTAATATATTTACAGCTTTTATCTTTTTAACTTTTGGTAAAACTTTGTCAGCAAAAGCTCAAGGTCTTAACTATAATTATATGTCTCAATATAAAGCAGGAAATCTACCATCCATACTTCAAGCTTTGCCTAACTCTCTTGCTACCATCTTTTTCTTATTAGCCGCTCTAATAACCATTGCTTTTTTTGTATTTTGGATATGGATGCTAGTGCATGCTATTAAAAGTGATATAGATTATAAACCTGTTTGGATTTTAGTACTTTGGTTTTTACATTTTTTTGGAGCAATAATTTATTATTTTGCAGTAAAAAGAGAATATCTTTGCTATGAAGATTTGGAAGACATTTGCTTTTGTGAAGATGGGCACTGTGTTTGTGGTAAAGCAAATAAAGAAGAATTAGAAGAAGTCTGTATTTGTGAAGATGGAAAATGTGTTTGCGGACATGTAAGCAAAGAAGAGCTTTCTGATCTGACAGAAAATATAGAATAGTTTTAATTTAAAAATCACCTCTTTCTAAAGAGGTGATTTTAAATTATACTCTTTTATCTAAAAATGATAGAATAAATAAGAATTAAAATAAAATTATGATTGGATACCTTGTAGGAGTTATTAAAAATATAGATGAAAAATCACTTACTATACTCACAAATTCTGGAGTTGGTTATAAAGTATTTTCTACCGTAGATATTTTACTCTCTGAAGACCTTGGAGAAAATATAGAGCTATTTGTACATACTGTAGTAAAAGATGATGCTATAGATTTATTTGGTTTTGCTGAAGCTGTTGATATAAAGGTATTTGAAAAACTAATAACAGTCTCTGGTATAGGTCCAAGATCTGCTTTAAATATACTTTCTGTGCTAGGAGCAAGTGATATAGCCTTTGCTGTAGAAAATGAAAATGCCGAAGCCCTTTCAAATATTCCAGGACTTGGTAAAAAAGGAAGGGAAAAAATAGTTTTGGAATTGAAGGGAAAATTAGCTGATTATATAGATAAAGATAAAAATAATACTACTTATGGAGAAGAATCTGATGCAAAGCTAGCCCTCGTCTCTCTTGGTTATCATGAAAAAGATATTAATGAAATATTAAATAATATTAAGAAAGATAATAAAGAAGAATTTGAAAAAAAGGAAGCTAATGAAATAATAAAAGAAGTATTAAAATATTTAAGATAATTAAAATATGCCAGAACTTCCAGAAGTAGAAGCTTTAAGACTTGGTTTAAAAAATAAAATAATAAACTCTAAAATAAAAGAAGTTAAAATCTTAAAACCAAAACTAATAGCAGGGTATGGTACAAAAAGAAAAGCATCTTCTTCTAAAACAAAACTCTTTAAAGAAAGTATTTTAAATAAAAAAATACTTTCTATTAAAAGAATAGCTAAAAACTTGATTCTAGAATTGGATGATAAAAGTGTTTTAATAATTCATTTAAAAATGACAGGACAGTTAGTCTTTGTAGATAAAAAGAAAAATAAAACTCTAGGCGGACACCCTATAATAGAAAGCTATAAAGAAACTTTACCAAATAAGCATACAGCTATTATTTTTACTTTAGATAATGGAATTCTTTATTATAATGATGTAAGAATGTTTGGATATGTACTATTTTATAAAAATTTAGAAGAAGCTAGAAAAAAGAAACATTTTGAAAATTTAGGTTTAGATCCTTTTCAAAAAGAATTTACTTTGGATTATTTTAGAGAAGCTTTAAAAAAGAAAAATAAAAATATTAAAGCTATACTTTTAGAGCAAAGTATAGTAACAGGATGTGGAAATATCTATACAGATGAAATTTGCTTTGCTAGCAAAATACTCCCTACCAGAATAGCTAAATCTTTAACTAATAAAGAAATAGAAAATATTTATAAAAATCTAAAAATAATACTCAAAAATGCTATAAAAGAAGGAGGATCTTCTGTTTCAAATTATCTTTTAGCTGACGGAAGTAAAGGAAATTATACAAGAAATCATAAGGTTTATGGACGGGCTGGGAAAAAGTGTAAAGTTTGTAAAAATATTTTAGAAAAAAATATTATCGCAGGAAGATCTACTGTTTATTGTAAAGTCTGTCAAAAGTAATATTAATAAGCAGGTTGTGTAAAAGATGGGTTGTTTAAATTGTGTTCTATTTGTTGGAGTCCGCTTTCTATTTGATTAGGATTTATTATCATCTCTTTCAAACCGTCTTCTAATTCTGTATTAGACTTTCTTACTTCCATAGTGTCTCTATCATAATAGACATAAGGCTTTATACCTGTAGATCTTTGAGGTCCTCCAGTATAATACCAAATCACCCAGATTATTAAAAAAATTCCAAAAAATTTCCAAAAAGCTGACATAATTTATACTTAGATTATATCATAAGCTACTAGTGCCCCCAGTAGGAATCGAACCTACGACCTTCTGCTTAAAAGGCAGCTGCTCTACCGACTGAGCTATAAGGGCATAAACTTTATTAAATAATATTATCAAATTTTTAAGAAAATGTCTAATTTTCAAAATAAAAACACCTTAAATGAAAGGTGATTTTATTTTGACAAACTTTGTATTATCTACCAAAAGAAAAACCAAAATTTATCCCTATATTTCCATAAGTATATGGGTAATAGTAGCTTCCATAATTATAATTTGGATAATAATAGGAATTATAATAATTTCCATAGCTATAATTTGGATAATAATAGGACCCATAATAATTAGACACAGGATAAGAATTATAATAATTGCTATAGCTATAATTTGGGTAATAAGAAGACCCATAATAATTAGAATAAGGATAATAGTATGAAGAGTTATAATTATTATAACCATAGTCATAATAAGAATTACCATAATACTGAGCCTCAGTTTTCTTTAAAGGAAAGACTCCTAAAAATACAAAAATAAATATTATAAAAATTGCTTTTTTCATATAATTAATAATAAGCTACTTATTAATAAAACTCTCACTTACTCTTGTAGTATATATTTTTACTCTTATATGTCAAGACTTAATTTTTAAATCTTTAAGATAAATTTTTCTATATTTCTCATTAAATTTTGACTTTTACTATGAGAAGATGTAGCCATAAAGGCTATTTCTCTACCAAAATCTTCTAACTCTTTTTTAGAATAATTTATTTTTCTATCTTTAAGTTTATAATGAGAATAAAATTTATTTTTATCTCCATCAATATAAGCAGACCACATCATTTTCCATTTCCACCAAAGAGCCCCGTGTAAAGCTGGAGCTTCTTTATTTTCCCATTCTAAATATATTTTTTTCCATTCTTCCCAGGCAGATTTTTTATTTCTTAACTCTATAAAATCACATAAAGGAAAAGGATTTATATCTCTTTCTTTAGTTTCGTCTTTACAGTTAAAACAAACATTTTCTATATTCAAATTTTTCAAATCTCTTTCTATTTTAGAGAAAGTAGCTGCTAAAGCAAATGGATCATCTAAAATAAAAACATTATCACTCTTTTCCAAATTTTCTAAATTATTATAAATAAAAACTCTAGTCTCTTCTTTTGTTAAAAGCCCCTCAATATTAACCAGCACTTTTTCACCAAATAAAGAACTTCCTCCAAAATAATTTGGTAATAAAGTATAATTTTCACTAGTTATTTTAGAGACTTCTAGCAGAGAATCTATTTTTATTCCTTTTTTAAAAAGTGTATCTTTAATAGTTTTTTTAGCTTTTTCTCTTTTTATTAAATTTGTTCCTGTTATAACGTAAAGCATATTTATTTTATTTCAAACAAACTATCTCCTATGGCAATATCTACCTTCATAGGAATAAGACCGATAGCTGTGTCTTTTAAAATTAAATCATCCCAATCTTTATCTTTTATTCTTTTAGATAAAACATTTTCCATAATTGTTTTAATATTCTCACTTACCTTTGCCACCAATTCTTCTTTTATTTCTAAAACTAATTCATCATGGATTTGTAATAATATTTTAACATCTTTTTCTAAATGGTTTGAAACTATATAATCATCTATATCTATCATGGCAAGCTTTAAAATATCTGCTGTAGTCCCTTGGACTGGAGCATTAATAGCTATTCTTTCTCCTTGAGCTTTTAAAAATGGTAATTTTGATTTTAATAAAGGTATATATCTTCTTCTTTTAAATAAAGTTTCTGTATAGCCATTATTTTTAGCAAACTCTTTTACATTATCTAAATAATCCATCAAGATTTTAAAAGTCTTTTTATATTCATCGTAAAACTCTTGAGCCTCACCTCTTTCTACTTCCATAGAATCTTTTAAAGCAGTAACTCCCATACCATAAAGTATTCCAAAATTAATAATTTTGGCTTTTCTGCGCATTTCTGGATTTACTTCATTTTCTGTAACTCCAAAAACTTTAGAAGCTACTCCAGAGTGAACATCTACACCTTTTTGAAAAATCTCTAAAAGATTTGGATCTTTTGAAAGTATAGCAGCACTCCTTAAATCTATTTGAGAATAGTCTGCTGATACAAGTTTAAAACCTTTTTCTCTTATAAAAGATTTTCGAACATTTAATCCTATCTCACTTTTAGCTGGGAGGTTTTGAAGATTAGGATTTTCTGAAGAAAATCTTCCAGTAGAAGTTCCTGATTGTATAAAATCTGAACGAATTCTTCCATCTTCTTCTACAAAATTTGGTAAAGCATCTATATATGTAGAAAGTAATTTGCTAAGCTCTCTATAATCTAAAACATCTCTTACAATTTTATTTTTTTCTTTTATTTTTTCGAGTTGAGAAGCATTAGTAGAAAGAGCTCCTGTAGCAGTCTTTTTAATCTTCTCTCCTAATTTTAATTTTTCATATAAAATATAGCCGAGCTGTTTAGGAGAAGATATATTAAACTCTTCTTCAGCCTCTTTGTGGATTTCTTCCTCTAAATCTTTTAATTTTTTATGTAAAGCAATACTTTGTTCTTTTAAAATTTTTTTATCTAAAAGAATTCCATTTTTCTTCATTTTTTTCAAAATTCTTTTTATCGGTTTTTCTATAAAATTAAAAACTTTTAAAAGCTCTTCTTTTTGAAGCTCTTCTTCTAAATATTCTTTTGCTTCTGTTTCTGTGTCAGATGAAGTTTCTTCTAAAATAATTTCTAAAGTAGGATTTGTAATTTCACTATTTATAAGATTGAGCATTATCTTTAAATCTGCCAAAATATCTTGATCTATTTCTTTTTCTTGAGTTTTTGATTCTTCTTCTTTATTATTTTTATTAGAAAGTTCTAAAAAATCATCATCCAAACCTCCTATATTTAATTTTTCCTCTTCTCCTTTTTCATCTTTTTTTGCTATATTATTTTTAAAAGCATCTCTAAATCTTCTAAATTCAAATTCTTTACAAATTTCTATAAATTTACTGTCATCAAAATCTTTAAGCCATTCTTTTTCTGGCAATTTAAAATCTATAGGCACATCTTTTTTAATAGTGGCTAAAGCTAAAGAAAATTTAGCTTCTTCCTCCCCTTCTATTATAAGATTTATAATCCTATCAGTAAGTTTATATTCCTTTTTTTCTTTACAAATATTTTTAAATTTTTCTAAATCTGTATGTATTAAATTATATATATTTTCTATACTTCCAAAAAGATTAATTAAAGTGGTAGCTGTTTTTTCTCCTATACCTTTTATACCGATAATATTGTCTGACGGATCTCCACTAAGACCTTTAAAGTCTGGTATTTGCTCTGGATTAAAAGTAAACCTTTTTACTATATCTTTATAAGAGTAAACTATGGTTTCTCCTATACCTCTTTTAAGAGTATAAACTTTTACATTTTCTTCTTTATCTAAAAGTTGAGTAGTATCTAAATCTCCAGAAGCTATAAAAACTTCTACTTTTTCTCCATTTATTTGAAAATTATTTTTTTTAAGTTTTTCTACTATAGTACCTAGTAAATCGTCAGCTTCATACCCAGCCATAGAATAAGTAGGTATATTTAAAGC
>CAYMRR010000017.1:0-8881 GCA_964393005.1 uncultured Candidatus Saccharibacteria bacterium | reverse complement strand
TTCCTCCTACTACTCCATCTGCGCCACAGATTCCTTCTCAACCGGCTCAACCAACACCTCCCACCACTCCTTCTGAGCCGATAGTAGTGATCCCACCTACAGATCCAAAAGAAAATACAGGTCAAACTTTGTCAGCCAATCAAGGTAATATGTATCTCTCTCAAAGAAATAATTTATATTTTATTTATAATACTAGATCTAGCAAGCCATATATTTGTATAGATTTAAATCAGACAGATTGCTCTAATCCTACTAATTACGGACCTTTATCTGAAGGAGTTTTAAGAGATTATTATGAGGCTATTAATTTTACAAGAAGATGGGCATTTACTCTTTATAATGGATTTACTTGGGGGCAAGCAGGAGATAGAGTTAGAATTTTCTTAAAAGAAGATCCAAATTCTAGCAATGTTTCAGTGTATACTGTAAATGTTTTAAATTAAAAATATTTTTATTTTTCTTAAAAATTTGCTAAAGTTAATAGCATGAATAATATTTTTGCTGAAGTTTATACAGAAAAAGATTTAAATAATTTGCGAAGGCTCATTACAAAAGATGAGCTTCTTTATGCTGATATACTAGAAGTTAGAAAAGATTTAAATGAAAAACAAAAATGGACAAGCTCTAAAACTATAGTTAAAAAGATTTTTCTTTTAGAGAAAAAAGCTCATGAAAGAGGTAAAACTAAAACTCCTACCAATAGCGAATTATTAAAATATTTTAAAATAAGGCTTAAAGATGGAAGAGAAAAAGTATCAAATGAAAGAATAAGGGAAATAGAAAGACTTCTTAAAAGATTAAAAGTAAGAAGCAATTCTGGAGTGACAGTAGTATCTTTACTTACCAAACCCTATCCTTGTCCTGGAAAATGTATTTATTGTCCAACAGAAGCTAGAATGCCTAAAAGCTATCTTTCTAAAGAGCCGGCAGCAGCTAGAGCTTTAGCTAATGATTTTGATCCATATAAGCAAACAGTCTCAAGACTTCATGCTTTAGAAATGAATGGTCACCCAGTAAATAAATTAGAAATAATAGTTATAGGAGGGACTTTTAATTATTATAAAAAAGATTATCAAGAATGGTTTATTAAAGAAATTTTTAGAGCTGCCAATGAATATCAACATAAAAAATCTTTAAAAGATAATTTTGCTAATAAAGATAAAAATAAAGATACTAAAACTCTTTTAGAATTGCAAAAAGAAAACGAAACTACCGAATGTCGAATAATAGGTCTTTCAATAGAAACAAGGCCTGATTATATTTCTTTTTCTGAGATAAATTGGTTTAGATATTTAGGAATTACTAAAATTGAAATAGGAGTACAACATTTGGATCAGCATGTTTTGGATTTTAATAAAAGAGAAATGTCTCGAGAGAGTATAGCTTTAGCTACAGAAATTATGAGGAGTACCGGGCTTAAATTTGTTTATCATATGATGCCAAATTTACCAGAATCTACTCCAGAATTAGATGTACAAATGTTTAAAGATTTATACAATAGTAAAGATTTTCATCCAGACATGCTTAAAATCTACCCTTGTGTAATTTTAAAATCTAGCTCTCTTTATAAAATGTTTACAAAAAAAGAATATGTAAGAAGAAAAAGAAAAGAAGGGGAAAAAAGTTTTTTATTAACTCCATCTTTTCCAGATTCTCTTTCTTATTTATCTGAAACTTTGGCCCCAGTTTCTTATAAAAAACTTTTAAAAGATAAAGAAAATTTTGAATTAATACCATTTCTTTATGAGCCATATAATGATGATACTTTAATTAAAGTTTTAGCTGATAGTGAAAAAGAAATACCAAATTATACAAGAGTAATAAGAATGATAAGAGATATTCCAGCTACTTATATTTTGGCTTCTAGTAAAAAATCTAATATGCGAGAGCTAGTAGATGCTTATCAAAAAGAAAGAGGGTTTGTCCAGCAAGATATAAGAGCCAGAGAAATACGAGATACAGAAGTAGATGATAGAGATTTTATTTTAAGAGTGACTGAGTATGATACCAATCAAGGTACAGAATATTTCTTAGAATATGTAAATGAAAAAGATGCTGACAAAATAGCAGGTTTTGTAAGGCTTAGAATACAAAATGATTTTTATGATAAAGAGTTAGCAAAATATGAAAATTTAAAAGTCCTTACAGATAAAACAGCTCTTATAAGAGAGCTTCATGTCTATGGATCTGTAAAAAGATTTGGTGAAGAAGGAAATCAGAGCCAGCATATTGGTTTTGGAAAAAGATTAATGAGAGAAGCAGAAAAAATAGCAAAAGAAAAAGGTAGTAAAAAAATAGCTGTAATTTCTGGGGTAGGGGTAAGAGAATATTATAAAAAGCTTGGCTATCATTTAGAAGATAGCTATATGGTAAAAAACTTTAAATAAAAAACCAGCTCATTTAAAGTTAGAGCTGGTTTTAAAGAAAGGAGATAATTAATAATGGCAGACATTATCCCAAGTATAACATAGCATATTAAATATTGCTTGTCAAGCTTTTTGGCATTAAATTTTTAAAATTATAATCTAAAAATACAAGGTATTTTCAAAAAATCAAGTGTTATCTTACTTTTTCTTATGATATAATTTATAAATTACAAATTTAAGGTGTTTTATTATTGTGAAAATATAGATTTATGAATACAAATAGTTATAAGTTTTTAAAGTGGATAATGTATGCAGCGCTTGCTATTATACCTTTTCTTGCTTTTTATGTGGCAGGTTTTGGAGTAAGTGCTTCTTGGAATTCTTTACTTTTCCCTTATATTACCGGAAAAAACTTTGGTTTTAGAATATTAGTAGAAATAGCCGCAGCGGCTTGGGTTTTGCTTATGATTTTAGATAAAAATCTTCGCCCAAAAAAGACTTTAATGCTTTATATTTATTCGTCTTTTGTTTTTATATTGCTTTTAGCTGATATTTTTTCAGTAAATATAACTCGGTCCTTTTTATCAAATTTTGAAAGAATGGAAGGTTTTATAACTCATGCTCATTTATTTTTGTATTTTCTAATGCTAACATCTTTGTTTAAAGATAAGATTTCTTGGGCAAAATATAAAACAGTATTATTTTTTTCAAATATACCTGTAATCGTTTTAGCCTTTTTACAACTTCTTGGACTTAAAAGTTTTGCACCAATGAAGTTTCTTCCTAATCTTAGAGATGCTATAGGACAAAAATTTTATCCTTCACAAGGTGGAACACAGCTCGACGCTTCTTTAGGTAACTCTACTTATTTGGCAATTTATGCTGTATTTTTTATTTTCTTATTCTTTTTAACTTATCTTGAAACTAGAAAAGAAAAAGTAAAAAATAATTGGATTTATCTTTTAATGACAATTTTGAATTTAATAGTACTTTATTATACTCAGACTAGAGGTGCTCAAGTAGGTTTTGCTATTGGAGTATTGGTGACTGCTATTATTATCTTTTTTGCAGGTAAAAAGTTTGAAGAGTTTAAAGGGCTTAGGGTGGCTTCGGTATCTATTGTTTCCGCTTTACTTGTAGTCTATATTTCTCTTATCGCTTTTGGTAACTCTTCTTTTATCCAAAATACTAGCACCTTAAACAGACTTTCTAAAGTTTCTACTTTTGCTAATCCTGTAACATTTTTCTCTAATGCTTCAAAATTAAAAACCGAGCTTTATAATCCAGACTCTACTTATGAAAGTTTGAAAGAGATTTCAGGAGATGGTACTTTTACTTCAAGACTTATAAATATCAAAATGTCTTTAGAAGGTTTTAAAGAAAGACCTGTTTTAGGATGGGGGCAAGACAACTATTTATATGTATTTGCAAAACACAATGATGCAAGAATGTATGCTCAAGAACCTTGGTTTGATAGAACTCATAATGTGTTTATGGATTGGCTAATTTCTGCTGGGGCTTTGGGTCTTTTAGCATATCTTGCTTTATATGTCGGAGCTATTTGGATGATGTGGTTTACTAAAGATGGAAAAGCTCATAAAAGTTCTAATGATATTTTAGAAAAATCTTTCCTTACTGGGCTTTTGGTAGCTTATTTTATACATAATATTTTTGTCTTTGATAATCTTATTTCTTATTTACTTTTCTTTATAGTCCTTGCTTATATTGCTTCTAAATATAGCTCACGAAAAGAATTGATAAGTAATAAGCTATCTAATCAAGAAACAAAGAGTAAACTTATACTTTTTGGTCCAGTAATATTGGTAATTTTGCTTGGAAGTTTATATTTCTTAAATATAAAATATTATCAAGCTAATAGATATATTATAAAAGGTTTGGTTCCTACAGTTAAAAATAATGAATCTCAGCTTGATGCTTTACATAAATCTTTAGTAAGTTTTGAAAAAGCTATAGCTAAAGGAGGTGTAGCAGAACTAGAATCTAGAGAACAATTAGCTCAAACTACTCTTGGTTTATATAATCAGATAATTTCTCTTAATTTGGAAATGTCCGAAGAATATATGCCAATTTATGAATTGGTTTCAGAATATGTAAATCAAACCAAAACAGCTTATGAAGATTTATTTAGTAAAAAAATAGATCCTAGAAGCTTATCTATTTATGCTTCTTTCTTAGGAACTTTAGGAAATGATGAGAACTCTCTACAATATTCAGAATTAGCTTATAAGTCAGCCCCAAATAAGCAGACTATAGCTATAAATTATATTAGAGAACTCTTAATGCATGAGCTTTATGAAGAAGCAAATGAAATAGCTTTAAAAATGTATAATTCAGATAAAAGCTATAATGTCTCTCAACAAATATATGCTCTAACTAGCGCTTATAATGAAGACTATGATAAAGCTGAATCACTCTTGCAAGTAGGAAATGGTGTAATCTTCTTAGATCAATCTTTCTTGGGTGCTTATAGAAATACAGATAATGAAAATAGATTTATTTCTATAATAAAAAATAATTTAGAAATAAATCCAGAAGATATAGATTCAGCTGTACTTTTGGCACAAATTTATTTAGAAAAAGGAAATAATAGCGAAGCTAAAAAAATCTTAAGAGAGCTTGCAGAAAATGTACCAGAACTAGAAGCAGAAATAGAAGAATATATTAATAGTTTGGATTAATTTCAATTAAAGAAATATAAAACTGCGCAAATAATGCGCAGTTTTATATTTCTTCTACACTCCAATTACTTTTGGCTTCTATTTTTTCTAGGTTAGTATATTCTTTATTATTTAAAATTTGTAGTAAAGCCGCTACTCCTATCATAAAAGCATTGTCACCAGTTAAAAATTTTTCAGGTAAAAAGAGGTCAATATTTTCTTCTGTTTTAAATTTTTCAAAATTTTCTCTAATATATTTATTTGCTATAACACCTCCTCCAATGAGTAAGCTTTTAGCTGTTGTATTTTCAAAAGCTTTTTTAATTTTCTTTAAAAGTATTTCGGTTACAGAATTTTCAAAATCTAAAGCTATTTGATTTTTTATTTCTTCTTCTTTAAAATTTTCTTCTTTCATTTTTTTAATTGTATTTATAACAGCTGTTTTTAATCCAGAAAAAGAAAAGTCTAAATTGTCTGCATGAATCATAGGTCTTGGTAAGATAAAATCTTTATTTAACTGTATATTTTCTAGTCTAGATTTTTCTGCTAATTTTGAAATTTCTGGCCCGCCCGGATAGGGTAATCCTAAAGATCTTGCTACTTTATCAAAAGCTTCACCTATAGCATCGTCTAAAGTTTGTCCTATTTTTTTATAATTTCCTAATTTTTCAAAATAGATTATTTCAGTATGACCTCCAGAAATAAGGAGGGCAAGAGCTGGGAATTCTATATTTTTTAGGGTAAATTTGTTTAAAATATTAGTATTCTCTTCTACAAGAGAGCTAACTATATGACCTTCCATATGATTAATAGGATAAACTTTTATATTCCAAAGCAAAGATAAGACTTTAGCAAAATTTATACCTACCCATAAAGCAGGGGCAAGACCTGGCCCTTTGGTAATAGCTAGAGCTTCTATATTTGGTTTTTCTATTTTTTCTACTAAATTTATAATTTCTTCAAGCATTTCCGGCTCTCTTTCGAGGATCTTTTTTAAAGACTCTTTCTCTTTTTCAGATATTTTGGAAGGTTTTTCTATAAAAAGATTAGCTTCTTTTAGACTTTTTTCTAATATTTTTACTATATTTTTAGCATGTTCTCTTTTAGCTAAAGCAGGAAAAACTCCACCATATTCTCTATGGATATTTATTTGAGATAATACATTATTAGATAAAACAGTAAAATCTGTATATTTTTGGAGGTTTATTTGTTCCTCAAACTCTAATATTGCTATGGCTGTTTCGTCACAGCTTGTTTCTATTGCTAAAATAATCATATTTAATATAAGGATTATATACCAAAAGAGATATAAATTACAATGTTAAGATTTAACATTCTTTTTTGCTTTTAAATATTAAATATAGTATTTTTGAATCAGTAAAGAGTGACTAAGTCGCTCATGTTGTTTAATGTTTTAATTTTTTAGAAAATGAATTATAGATTTTTAACTATTTTATTTTTTTTATTGCTTATTTTTCTTTTTAATATCCCTAAAAAATCTCAGAGAAATTTAGAGAATTTAGTTGAAAACCAGGAAATTTATATAGAAAAGATAAAAATAGATGAAGAATTAGAGAAAAAAGCAGCTAAAATAGATGCTTATTTCAAAAAACATTCTATGCCTTTAGAAGGTTATGGACTAAAGTTTGTATTAGAGGCTGAAAGAAATGGTTTACCGCATTATCTTTTGGCTGCTATAGCAGTACAAGAGTCTACTGGTGGAAAGTTTTGCAAAAATAATAATCCATTAGGATGGGGGAGTGCTGAAATAAAATTTAAAGATTTTAATGAAGCAATTGAAGTGGTAAGTGAAAAACTTGCTCATCACGATTATTATAAAAACAAAACTCTCGAAGAAAAACTTTGGACTTATAATCCATATATTGAGTACAGAGAAAAAATTTTTAGAATAATGACTAAATTAAATCACGCTTAAAAGGCGTGATTTTTTGTGGGCGATACAGGATTCGAACCTGTGACATCTACAACGTCAATGTAGCGCTCTACCAACTGAGCTAACCGCCCTAAATATTTTTAAGTATAACAAATTTTTTATTAAATAAAAGTGAAGAATTATCTATAAAATATTTCATGATATAATTTTTATATGAGTAAAAATATAGAAGAAAAAATTATTTTAATTTCTGGAGGCAGTGATGGTCTTGGACTAGCTACTGCTAGTAAACTTTCTAAAAATCATACAGTTATTATTCTTTCACCGACTAAAACTAAATGTGAAGAGGCTGTAAAATATTATGGAGTAGATGATTATGTGATAGCGGATGTTACTAAAGAAAAACAATTAGATTTAGTTGTTAAAAAAATTATTAAAAAGTATGGAAGGATAGATATATTAATAAATAGTGCCGGCATTCTTATCGATGGAGATTTAGATAAAAATGATCCACTTCTTATAGAAAAAGCTCTTAAAGTAAATACTTTGGGTACTATACTTTTATCTCAAAAAGTAATTCCTTTTATGAAAAGGGTTAGATCTGGAAGAATTATTAATATTATTTCTCAGGCTGGCCTTACACCAAAAGCTGGAAGATCTGTATATAGAGCCACAAAATATGCAGTAAAAGGGTTTACAGATTCTCTTGTTTTAGAAATGGCACCTCACAATATCTCTGTAAGTGCATTTTACCCAGATAAAATGAATACTGACTTTTTTAAAAAAGGTGGCACCAAAATTGACATAAAAAAGCAAATAGATTTAGAAGAAGCAGTAAGATGTCTAGAATTCCTTGTAAATACTAGCTTAAATCTTAATATCCCTGTATTAAGTCTTAAAAAATTAAATCAATATTAATTCTATTTTTTAATCATAAAATAGCCGCATTCTTTTTCCACAGTTTTTCAGTTTTTTCCTTATTTTACAAGCCTTTTACTAAGATTTTATAGTATAATTATAGAGTGATAATTCACTCTATAATATAAGTAATTTGTGTTAGATTTTTTATATAAAAAATATAAGAAAAAAGTTATTAAAAATACTAAAAAAATGATTTTAGTAGTTTTTTCTTTTTTCTTATTATTTAATCTAACTTCTGCTTTAAATTTCTCTAGTCTTACTGGATGGGATTTTTTCTCTATTAAATTTTATTGTGGAGTAAATAATATTTTTAATATAGCTTCTCCTAAGTGTGAAAGTTTTGAAATTACTAAAAACCTTATTAAACAAAATAATAATCAGGGAAATGATTTTGTAGAAAATGAAAATGAAATAGATAATTCAAATATCACCAATTTAGAAGATAATACTCAAATAGAATATGTACCAGTTCCAGGTCCTAAAGGAGATAGAGGTCTTACTGGGCTCCAAGGTGAGAAAGGAGAAAAAGGTGAGAAAGGGGAAAAGGGAGAACCTGGAGAAAAAGGAGAAACTGTTTATATAAGTTTTCCTTTTAGCTCTTCTCCTTCAATTCAAAATATTAAAGATTTAGATGGGGCTACAATAAATAATTCTATTTTTAATAATGTAGATATCCTTTCAGGAAATATTATAGCTGACAGTATCGTTACTGAAGAATTAATTACAAAGTTACTTTTTGCTACCAGTTCTATTTTTTTGAATTCTACATCCACTAATCTTTTTGCTGAGAACGCTCATTTTACTAATTTTTCAGCAGATACTTTAATAATAGATAATATAGTTATTACTAATACTTTATCTAATATTAATAATATTTTGACTTCAGATATAGGTGGATCTTTGGCTACTACTTCTATTATTAAAAATAGTGATATCAGTATAACTGGTGGTATTTTGAGTCTCAATATTAACGGAGTCATCTCCACCACAACCCTAGACCTCTCCTCCATAACACAAAATCT
>CAYMRR010000016.1:0-9929 GCA_964393005.1 uncultured Candidatus Saccharibacteria bacterium | reverse complement strand
GCTCGGTGTAGATTTTGATAGTCATCTTGTCATAGAGCCCATACATATAAAAGACGAGCATATTTAAAAAGATGATGATGAGAAATGGTTTAAAGACTCCAAAAAATCTAGAAAAATCTACAAAGCCAATATCTCTAATAGCTATAGAATAGCGAAGAGAGATGGCAAGATAAAGACTAGATGAAAGGATTAGAAAATCTACTATTCCAGCAAAGGCTCTTTTAGTAATTTTAGTAAAAATCATATATAATCATATTATACAGATAATTTAAGAAAAATAAAGTTAAAATTATGAAGATTTTATATATTATTACTAAAAGTAATTGGGGTGGGGCTCAAAAATATGTTTTTGATCTAGCTACTTATATGAAGAATATGGGACATGATGTATCTGTAGCTTTTGGTGGAGAGGGTAAGCTGGCTGAGAAATTGAAAAATAAAAATATAAAGACTCTAAAAATAGAAAATTTGGAAAGAGATATAAGTTTAAGTAAAGAAATAAAAGTAGCTAAAAGACTTTTTAGGATTTTGAAAAGTGAGAGCTTTGATATAGTGCATTTAAATAGCTCAAAAGTGGGGGCTCTTGGCGGTATATTAGCAAGGCTAGCTAGAATTAAAAAAATTGTTTTTACAGCTCATGGATTTCCTTTTAGAGAAGAAAGGGGGAGATTAGAAATATTTTTAATAAAAATATTGTCTTGGCTTTCTATTATTTTTTCTAGCTATACTATTTGTGTTTCAGAAAAAGATTATAATGATGTCAAAAATTGGCCACTAGTCAAAAAGAAAATAAAAGTAATATGGAATGGTATAGAAGATATTTATTTTACTAAAGAAGAAAGAGAGGAAGAAAAAGAGGGGGAGAAAATAAAAATAGTTTCTATTGGAGAACTGCATAAAAACAAAGGCTTTACTTTTGGAGTGCAGGCTATAAAAGAATTGATTAAAGAAAGAAAAGATTTTGCTTGGAGTATTTATACATTTGGCGGAGATGAAGAAAATGCTTTGAGAGAAGAAATTAAAAAAGAAAATCTTGAAAATTTTATAGAGATAATAAAAACTAAAGAAAGCTCTGAAAAAGTTTTAGAAGATTTTGATATATACTTTTTGCCTTCTATAAAAGAAGGTTTGCCTTATGTTTTGCTAGAGGCTTCTCTTGCAACGCTAGCTATAGTAGCTAGTGATACAGGCGGGGTAAATGAAATAGTAGAAAATGAAAAGACAGGGTATTTGGTAGAGAGTAAAGATATTCTTGGCTTTAAAAATGCTTTAAAGAGTTTAATAGAAAATAAAGAATTGAGAAAAGAGTATTCTTTCTTTGCTAGAGAAAAAGTGTTAAATAATTTTTCTAAAGAAAAAATGATAAATAGCACACTAGGGCTTTATTATCAAAATAAAGGATAAAATTAAAGGCTTAAATCGCTTGACTTTAAAATCTCTTTATGCTATATTATAATTGGAGGAATATGCTTAGTTTGTAAAGTTTCCATTTTTTCAGCATATTCTTTTGAATTCTTTTCAGTTTGATTTGGGGGACAGAATAGCTTCGACACCTATTACGCGCATAGCCCCCAACTTTTTGATTTATTTCAATAGCCTGTAGCTGTGAAGCTCTGGGCTATTTTTTATTTCTTACTTTTTTATGGTAGAATTTAAAAACTGGGTCTATAGTTCAGTGGTAGAATAGCGGTCTCCAAAACCGTTGACCGAGGTTCGAATCCTCGTGGACCCGCCAGAATATATGAAGATATACTTTTGTTCACAATACAAAGATATTAAAAATGCCGACTGGAAGCATAAAGGCTGTTCGGTGTCGGCTCTTTGGATGGTTATAAAATCTTTAAAGGGAGAAGAGTTTACTCTTTCGCCAGATGAGCTACTCGAAGAAGCTATTAGTATAAAATCTTTTTCTACTACTGGGTTTTGGAAGCATGAAAAAGTTTCTATTTTGGCACACAATCATGGCCTAGCAGCTTATAGCGAAGAATACAAAAGTATACCTTTTGGAGAAGAGACAAAATATGCTAGCAGATTAAACTCTTATGGTGTAGAAAAGATATTTCAATTTTTAGAAGAAAAGAAGGGATTGGTAATAGTATCTATACCTAAAAATTTTGAAGAGATAAACAAGCCTCACTCTATATTGTTGCATGATGTTAAAGTAAAAGAGAACGGAGAGAAAGTTTTTATTTATAATGATAGTGAAAAAGAAAATGAAGAAGAAGGAGCAAATAAAGAAATAGATTTTCATACATTTTTAAATTCTTGGAGAAGGCTGGCAATATTTTTAAATAATATTTAAAATAATCTAAAAATAAAGGTGGCTTGTCAAGAGGGAGAAAAACTTGAATTGTGCTATATTTTTAATATAAAATCTTTAAATAGAGATTAAAAAAAATATAAGTTTAATAGTATTTTAGAAAAGTTTTATTTTTAAAAATAGATTTCTAAAATAAATAAAATTATGAAAAAAAGTAAAATAGTTGTTTTAATAATTATTGGAATATTTGTACTGGCTGGAGCTATATATTATTCTTCTCGGCCTGCATTTAAAATTGTTTTGCCACAAAAAAAATCTATAAAAAGTGCAGAAAGATTTCAAAAAGAATATGCTGGAGTAAGAGAAGACAATGGCTTTGTTTATAAAACTCCTGAAGAGATTATAGATATTTTAGAAAATGGTACTGGGCTTGTATATCTTGGTTTTCCAGAATGCCCTTGGTGCCAAAAATATGCTGAGCTTTTAGACAATATGGCTTTAGAGAATAATTTTGATGAAATCTATTATTTAAATATTAAAGAAATGCGAGCAGAAAATACAGAAGACTATCAAAAAATAGTAGCTCTTTTGGGAGACGATTTGGATAAAGATGAAGAAGGAAATCCTCGAATCTTTGTGCCAGAGCTAATAGCTGTAGCTGAAGGAGAAATAGTAGGGAGAGACAATACTTCAGCTCTAAACACTAGCGAAGACGGTACTCCAAGCGAATGGTGGACAGAAGAGAAAGTAGCAGAATGGGAAGCTAAAATAAAAATCTTTATAGAAAAAATAGAAGCTTGCAATACAGTTTGCAATGGATAAAGTTTACAGGGTTTTAAAAAAGTAGAAAGAAATATGAATATAAATGAAATCAGAAAGAGATATTTAGAATTTATGAAAGAAAAGGGACATGTGGTATTACAATCTGCCTCTTTGGTGCCAGAAAATGATCCTACCACTCTTTTTACTGCTGCCGGTATGCAGCCAATGATAAATTTTATTTTAGGAGAAAAGCATACAGCAGGAAATAGAATAGCCGATTCTCAAAAATGTTTTCGTTCTCAAGATATAGAAGAAATAGGAAATAATAGACATACTACTTTTTTTGAAATGCTAGGCAATTGGAGCTTTGGCGACTATTTTAAAAAAGAGCAAATTGCTTTTATTTATGAATTTTTAATTAATAAAGAAAAGGGGCTTGGATTAGATAAAGAGAGGCTTTATTTTACTTGCTACTCGGGAAATGAAAAATTGAATATAGAAAAAGATGAAGACTCAAAAAACTTTTGGCTAGAAAATGGAGTAGAAGATAGTCATATTTATTTTTATGATGATAGCAAAAACTGGTGGAGCCGGGCAGGAGCTCCAGAAAATATGCCAATAGGCGAGCCAGGCGGGCCAGACTCTGAAATATTTTATGATTTTGATCCAAAAGGAGAATATAAAATCCATGAAAATAGTGTATATGCTGGAGAAGCATGTCACCCAAATTGTGATTGCGGCCGGTTTGTCGAAATTGGAAATAGTGTATTTATAGAATATAAAAAAGTAGAAAATGGGCTAGAAGAGCTTATTCAAAAAAATGTAGATTTTGGTGGAGGGCTTACTAGAATGGCAGCAGCTGTAAAGGGTGATAGTGATATTTTTAATTTAGATATTTTTTCTTTAGCTAAAAATATAATAGAAAAGAAAAGTGGTAAAAGTTATGAAAACTCTGAAGAAGAGAAGAGAAGCTTTAGAATTATTTTAGATCATATACATGCGGCTACTTTTCTTATGGGAGATGGGGTAATGCCTGGCAATAAAGATCAAATGTATTTCGTTCGTAGACTAATAAGGAGGGCTATAGTAGCAGCTCATAAGCTGGGTATAGAAGATAATTTTACAAGAGAAGTAGCTAGCACTTTTATAGAAAATTATAAAGAGGCAGAAGAATATCTTGGAGACAATCTTTCTTTAAATAAAAATAATATATTAGAAGAAATGGAAAAAGAAGAAAATAAATTTAGAAAGACTTTAGAAAGTGGCTTGAGAGAATTTTCTAAAATAAAAACAGAAAAGATTAGCGGAGAAGAGGCTTTCAATTTGCTTCAGACTCATGGCTTTCCGCTAGAGCTTACCATAGAGCTAGCAAATGAAAATGCTAAAGAGATAGCTGTAGAAGATTTTTATAAATTAAAAGAAGAACATGCAGAAAAATCTAGGACTGCAGGAGCTGGTATGTTTAAAGGTGGGCTGCAAGATCATAGTGAAATAACTACAGCTTTGCACTCTTCTTGCCACCTTATGCTAGCTGGTATGAGAAAAGTGCTAGGAGACTCTGTAAATCAGGCAGGTAGCAATATAAATAGTGAAAGGCTTCGCTTTGACTTTACTTTTGATAGAAAAGTAGAAGATAGTGAAATAAAAGAAATAGAAGACTATGTAAACAAAGCTCTACAAAATGGCTTTCAGGTAAAGATAGAAGAAATGGAAAAAGAAAAAGCAAAAGAGGATGGAGTGGTAGGATCATTTTGGGAAAAGTATCCAGATATAGTAAAAGTCTATAATATGGTAGGGGAAGGTGGAGAAATTTATTCAAGAGAGCTTTGCGGCGGCCCACATATAGAAAATACTGAAGGATATATAAAAGATAAAACTTTTAAAATAAATAAACAAGAATCTGTTTCTGCTGGAGTGAGAAGATTTAGAGGGGTTTTAGAATAAAATATTTTAGAAAAATAAAGGAGAAAAGCTTGACAAGCTTTAAAATATTTGCTATGGTATAATGGGGAAATATACAGGCTTACACTTTTTCTAAAAAGCTAATTATGGGCTTTCAGGAAAGGGTGTTTTTTTATGATAAAATAAAGATATAAAATAAAGCTGTTTATTATGAATGACAATTATTTAAGAAAATATTTAAATATAAAAGTCTATCAAGATAAGACTGTAGTCGAATATTGCAATGACAACAATATTTGCTTTATACACGAATACAAATTGGGGCTAGATAAAATAAAAAAAGAATTGGCTAGCGAGATAATAATGAGCAATTGGGTAAATGGAGTGATATATACTTTAGAAAATATTTCTTTAGAAGATAGAGTGCCTACTTTTATATATTTGTCTGCAGAAAATTTTGAAGAATCATTTAAAAAGGTTTTAAAAAATAAGTCAACTTATTCACAGTTTTACTTGGAGCCTAGCGATAGGGGTAAAGGGGTCCATGTTATAATAAATAAGATAAATTATGGAAATATTAATTCTCATTTAGAGAGTTATTTGTCAAGCAAAGGGTCGGAGGACAATATTATTATTACTAAAGATAATAAAGAAAATTCAAAATCATATGAAAGATATACGAAGGCGATATCACAATTCAAAGTCTAATGAATCAAGAGGTGACATAAGAGTAAGAAGAGCTTCTCTAGAAGCAGAGAAAGATTTTGATACTAGTGAAAAAGCTAAAATAAAACAAGATTATAAAGGAGAGATAAGCTATACCAGAGATGGCCGCCCCCTAATAAATGCTTCCGAACATTTTGATATGAGGCCACCAGAAAGAGAGATTAGACAAAGAAGAGAAGATTTTGATGTTTTAAAAAGAAGTGAATTTTTTAATACTAATGCTAAAACTGATTTTGATGAAGAAAACTTGAGAGAGTTTCGTAAAAAAAGAAAGAAGAAAAAGAAAAGCAAGCTTACGATTTTTTATATTTTTTTATTTTTGATTTTGCTTGGTCTTGGAGTATGGACTTTTGTATTTGATACAGCCAAGGTATATGTTTCTCCAAAATATGAAGATATTTCTATTTCTGGAGGGTTTTTAATTTTTAAAGAAGATATTTTAATAGATTATGTTTCTAGTAAAGAAACTCAAACTGTATTAAAGTCGGCTCCAAAAGAAGTAAATGAAAAAGCTAGTGGAGAGCTAACTATTTATAATAATTATTCTGGAGAATCTCAAGTTTTGATAAATAATACAAGATTTCAAACAGCAGATGGAAAAATATTTAGGATAAATCAGAGTGTTACAGTACCTGGAAAAGTAGGAAGTGTGCCAGGAGCTATAACTGTCAAAGTATATGCCGACACCTATGGCTCTGAATACAATATTGGCCCTAGCGAATTTAGCATACCAGGCTTTAAAGATACAGCAAGATATGAAGCTTTTTATGCAAAGTCTAATGCTCCTATGACTGGCGGAGTATCTGGAATAATACAAATAGTATCAGAAGATGATATAGAATCTGCCAAAGAAAACCTTATTCCAAAAATAAAAGCTACTTTAAAAGAAGAGGCAAATTATTTAAAGAAAGAAGGATATGTCACTTTATATGACAATTTGGTTATAGATTATACTGATAATAGTAGCCAGCTTATTATAGGTGATGGCAACAATTATGAATTAGAAGGAGTGGCGGCTATTGTTTCTATAAAAGAAGAAGTTTTGGCAAAGCTTTTGGCTGAGCAAGCTCTTGGTAGCTCTTATAATAGTTTAGAAAAGCTAAGGCTTGAAGGCGAGGGCGGGCTAGCTTTTGAAATGGATGAAGATCCAGATATAGAAGCAGGGCTAATAAAGTTTAATATAGAGGGAAGAGTGAGGCTAGTCTGGACTTATGATGCAGACAATATTAAAGTATCTTTAATGGGGAAGAAAATTTCTTCATTAAGTGATATAATGCAAAACTACAGCTCTTCGGTAGTATCTTCAACTGTAAAAGTTATGCCTACTTGGTCTAGGACATTTCCAAATACTATTGAAAGAATTAAAATAATAGAAGAGATGAATTAATACAATTATGAGACAAAGCACAGAAAATTTAGAAAATCTAGAAGATTTAGAAGATGAAAGTCTTGAAGTAAAAGAAGGAGTAGTGATAGAAGCTTTACCTGCTGCTCTTTTTAGAGTTCGCTTTAATGATGGATCTGGAGAATCTATTTGCTTTTTAAAAGGCAAAATGAAAATTTTTAAAATAAGAATTTTGGTAGGTGATAAAGTTTTGGTAGAGACCGATCCTTATGGAGGTCAGGGGAGAATTATTCGTAGATTTTAATTAGTTTTTATACAAAAAAAGAAACTATAAAAAAGGTTTGCATTTTTTAAGTATATATAGTATACTTTTCTCGATAAACTAATAACTAGTTTTTTATTTTTATTTACTTATGAAAGTAAGATCATCAGTTAAAAAAAATTGTACAAATTGCAAAATGATAAAGAGGCATGGAGTCCTTAGGGTTATTTGTACTAATCCAAAACATAAACAAGTGCAAGGTTAATTTATATAAAATAAACAATTATTATGCGTATAGCAGGTATTACAATTCCAGACGACAAAAGATTAGAAATAGCTCTTACAGCTATTCATGGTATTGGCAGATCTAGAGCCAAGCTTATTTTAAGTAATCTAAAAATAGATGAAGGTAAAAAAGTACCAGATCTTACTCAAGATGAAGAAATTAGTATTCGTCGTGAAGTAGAATCTTTCAAAATTGAAGGAGATTTACGAAGAGAAAAGCAAGTAAATATTAAAAGACTAAAAGATTTACAATGCTATAAAGGTACCAGACATTCAAAAGCTATGCCTGTAAGAGGCCAAAGAACTAAAACCAATAGTCGTACTGTGAGAGGAAATGTTAGAAAGACTATGGGCTCTGGTAGAAGAAAGGTTGAAAAGACATAGAATAATACAATATCTATTTAAAATTATTAAGCAATAAATATTATGGGAAAAAAACGAGTAGTAAGAAAAAGTGGTTCAGGATTAGATCATGCTCTAAGATCTAGAGCTTTGTCTAAATCTTTAAGAAAAAAAATAACTGAAGGAGTTTTGTATGTTGAATCTACCTACAACAATACCAAGCTTACATTAACCGACACTCAGGGTAATGTGCTTTTGTGGTCTTCTTCTGGATCTTTAGGATTTAAAGGAGCTAAAAAAGGAACTCCTTTTGCCGCAGGAAAAATAGCCGAAGTTATTGGAGAAAAAGCTACAGCAGCAGGCCTAAAAGAAGCTAAAGTTGTAGTAAAAGGAGTTGGTTCTGGAAGAGAGGCTGCTATTAGAAGCTTTGCAGCTTTTGGTATAAATATTATTGGTATTGAAGACAAAACTCCAGTACCACATAATGGACCAAAACCTAAAAAACCTAGAAGAATATAATAAATTATAAAAAATATGACTACTAATACTAATACAACTACAGCAAATACAAAACCAGCAGCTAAAAAAGTGGCGGGAAGAACTGGTATGCCTGCTAAAAGAATAGATACACAAAGAAAAAGAAGATCTCCTATTTCTGAATATGGAATGCAAATGAGAGAAAAGCAAAATGTAAAGAAAGTTTATGGAGTTTCTGAAAAGCAATTTGTTAACTATGTCAAAAAAGCAGAAGCTACTACTACCAATACCGGTATACATCCATCTTTAGGTGTATATATTAGCCTCGAAGCAAGACTTGATAATGTAGTTTTTAGAATGGGGTTAACCAAAACAAGAGCAGCAGCAAGACAAATGGTTTCTCATGGTCATATATTAGTAAATGGTAGAAAATTAAATATTCCTTCACATAGAGTAAGAGTAGGAGATATGATTTCTATAAGAGAAGGTTCTAAAAATACTAAATTATTTACAGAGCCAGTAGCAAGATCTAGAGATTTTGAATTTCCTAAATGGATGAATTTGGATATAAATAAATTGGAAGCTAAAATTGAATTTATGCCAAAAGAAATAGAAGGTGGATTTGATTTTGCTAAAATTTTAGAGTTTTATAGTAGATAAAGCAAAAAACTTGATTATACTATAGTTTTTGTGTTATAATGTCTTTTACTAATTTTAAATATTTTAGTCGTTTTATTAAATTATTAGAACAATAGGTCAGAAAATAATAAAATAAAAATTTTATGTATACACAAAATATAAGCTTGCCTTCAAAGCCAAAAATTATTAAAGAAGAAGATAATAAAGGTATCTATGAAATAGATAGTCTTTATCCCGGCTATGGTTATACTTTAGGAAATTCTTTAAGAAGAATTATTATTTCTTCTATTCCTGGATCAGCTATTACTTCTTTAAGTATAGAAGGGGTAAAGCATGAATTTTCTTCTATTACTGGAGTAAAAGAAGATGTGATTGCTCTTATTTTAAATTTAAAAGGAGTTTGTTTTGCTTTGCATAGCGAAGAAGCACAGCAAATCTCATTAAAAGTAAAAGGTCCTAAAGTAGTAACTGCAGGAGATCTTACTTTAAACTCTAATGTAGAAGTTTTAAACAAAGATGCATATATTTGCGAAATTACAGATAAAGTATCTTTAGAAATGGAAATGACAGTAGACAAAGGTATTGGCTATATTTCTAAAGAGCAAGTAGAAAAAGAAAGGACTCCAATCGGAGCCATTGCTTTGGATGCTGCTTTTACTCCTGTAAAAAGAGCTAGCTATGAAGTAGAAAATATGCGTGTTGGAGATAGGACAGATCATAATAGATTAAGACTTTATATAGAAACAGATGGTTCTTTTTCACCTAGAGAAGTAATGGAATATTCTATTTCTATTATGATAAAGCAGCTCCAAGCTATTATTGGTTTTAAAGAAAATATTATAGAAGTAGAAGATGGAGTTATGTCTGATGATATGGTAGATATTATTCCAGATTCTTCAGAATCTCCTAGCAAAATAAAAATAGAAGAG
>CAYMRR010000015.1:3131-10028 GCA_964393005.1 uncultured Candidatus Saccharibacteria bacterium | reverse complement strand
TATCAGAAAAAGTATCTAAAAAACTAACTCCTTCTTTTATGCTTCTTTTAGATTCTGCTTCACTTAAAAAGAGCGGTCTATTAAAATCTTTTCCAGCACATAAAAAGTTAATATTATTTTTACTTTTAAACATTTCTTCTGTCGCATATCCAGCAGATACAGCATCTATAGGAAAATAAACATTTACTAACTCTGAATTAAGATTGAGTACATCGTCTAATATGCCTGGATTTTGATGAGAATATCCATTATGTTCCTGTAGCCAACCGGGAGATGTAAGAATAATATTTAAAGAAGAAACATCTCCTCGCCAATTTATATTTTGTGAGACTCTTAAAAATTTTAAATACTGATCTACCATAGAAGTGATAACTTGAGCAAAAGCCTCATAAGTTACAAAAAAACCATGTCTTCCAGTAAGAATATACCCTGTAAGCATACCAAGCAAAGTATTTTCTGAAAGCATTTCTACTACTCTACCTCTCTTAGAAAGATCTTTGTCCCAAGGTTTGATTTCTAAATTAAAAGCTCTAGCTTCTTCTTTAAATACAGCTTGGAGTTTATTAGAATAAGTTTCATCTGGAGAAAATAATCTAAAATTATTTGTAGATTTATTTAAACGATATACTTCTCTCATATATTCTCCTACTATATCCATAGGAGAATGTTTGCTCCAGTCTGTAGAAGATACTAAAATGGCTTTTTTAAAAATAGGAGAAAGCTTTGGAAGCTTTAATGGTAATAATTTATTTTTACCATTTTGTTGCACATGTAGATTCATCCCCATCCTCCACATTTTTTCAGGTATTATATCTTCTATCTCTTTTAAGAAAAGCTCTCTATTTTCTATTTTTAACCTTTCTCCTAAAAGATTTTTAGTGCTTTCAAGATTGTGAGAAAACAATTGCTCTATTTTATAACTTCTGAGCCACTCTTCTAAAGCTTTTAATTCTTCTTTATTTTCTTTAGCTCCTGAAAATGGAACTTGATGTGAGAGATGATTACCTTCTATTTTATCTTTTTTAAATTTCTTTGGGCCAGACCACCCTTTGTCGCTTCTTAAAATAATAACAGGAAGACCTAAAATTTCTCCTGTCTTTTTTAATTCTACTATTTTAGTAAAAGCTTTATCTAATACTTTTTGCATCAAAGAGTGGACATTATCTTTTTCTAAATCATGATTATATCTATTAGCTAAAACATTAGTATCACTTCTCGCATCTATAATATATGGATCATAACCAAGACCTTCAAAAAAACTTATCAGATCTTTATCTTTCATTCTTCCAAAAATAGTAGGACCTGAAATTTTGTATTCATTTAAATTAAGTATTGGCAATACTACTCCATTGTCTTTAGAATTAATAAATTTAGAAATATGCCAGCTAGTAGCTAAGGTTCCAGTTTCAGCTTCTCCATCACCTATTAAAGTGACTGCTATCAAATCTTTATTGTCCATCACTGCTCCTCCAGCATTAGCAAGAGAATATCCAAGTTCTCCTCCTTCTAAAATAGCACCTGGGGTATCTGGAGCAGCATGAGTAGGAAATCCATTTGGAGAACCAAAATGTTTTATAAGATTAGCTAAACCTTGCTTATCATAAGAGATCTCAAAATCAAAAATATTTTTAATATTTTTATTAATATTTCCAAAATAATGGGTGAGAGTCCTTTCCATAAAAAGATTAGCCTGTAGCCCAGGATAAGCATGCCCAGGACCTAGTAAAAACATAATATCTCTGATTTTGGTTTTAGTTTTTTGATTGTTTTTTAGATAATAATTTAAATGAGCATATATAAAATTGACTCCAGTAGACCCTCCCCAATGACCAAGTAATCTATTTTTAAGATGCTTTTCTTCTAGAGGCTGCTCTAAAAGAAAATTATCTTTTAAATAAAATTGAGCAGCTGAAATATAATTAACTACTCTTAAATATTTTTTTAAGCCGGAAAAATCATCTTTAATTATTTTTTTTGAAGTAATCTTTTTAGCAACTTTTTTAGTAGCTACTTTTTTAGCAACTTTTTTTGATGAAGTTTTTTTAACTGAAGAACTTTTATTAGACATAGTCTAATTTTACCATAGCTAAAAATTAAAATTTGTTTTTATGCACAAAATTTATTTTTAATTTGTATTTTTAATTTGTATTTGGAGAACAAAAATTTATATTAACATCAATTCCTGGAAGACCTGAATTTTTTATAAACCCTGTAGGACATTTACAACCTGGAAAATCCCAACTATAAAAATATTTATCGGAAGGACAATTTTCTACTATAGGCAGACAAATTGCTGTAGGAGAAGCTGGATCTCCATAAGTTATTTTAGTAAAACCGCTAACACAAGTACAATTTACTTGATTGGCTACAAACTCTTTATTTGAAGGACAAGCATTAGAAAAATTTGGATCTGGATTTGGATTAGGATTAGGATTGTAATTTACATTACAATCATTAGGATAAACTACAGAACTTCCATCATTACAAGTCTTTACCCATTTTGCAAATAAAGCAAAAGTTTTTTCTACTTTGGTGGGAGAGTAAATATTTGTAAAGTTATAATCTGCATACCATCCTGCAAAATAATAATTAGGATATTCTGGCCAAGGAGACAGATTCGGTAAAGAAATAACACTATTTAAAGGAACTTGTACTACAGAGCTTTTATTAAAAGAGTAAAAAGTAATTGGTATAGTATTTTGACTTTGTGCTGGAGGCACTGTAGTATTGCAATTAGAAAAAGAAGACCTGGTTACAGGACCTACGGTACCTGTTGGCTGAATATTTCTACTAGCCTGATATTGCATAACTGCAGCCTCAGTAAGATCACCAAAATATCCTGTAGGAGCTACAGATAAAAGATTGATATTGTATAAAATATTCTGCAAAATACTAACCTCCCCTTGAGTAGACATGTCGGTAGAACCTTTGACTAGATAATGCTTGAACTGATAACAATATGGAGTACTTGAAACTGGTTGCTGATAAGCATTTTGAGCTAAAGAAACACTGTTATTCAAAAATATAGCTAAAAGGCCTATTAAAATAAAAAAAGAGAGAATTGTTTTTTTCATGAAATTTAAATTGATTATAATATTATTATAGTATTTTATAAGAAAAATAGAAAATTTCTTTCCACATTTAAAATTTTAAGCTTTATTCCATATGTACCTTTTCTTTTTCTTCTAAAACTTTTTTTAATTTTTTATGTTTTTTAAGTTCTGGATCTATTTCTATAAGCTTTTTAGCTTCTTCTTTAGTTATTTCTACTAATTTTAAATTTTTAATGGCTTCCATAGCAAGATCAGAAACTCCCCACTGTTTCCCTGAAAGAAGAGAGCCTATACCTCTTTGATTTAAATCTAGCTCTGCAAGCTCAAAGCCATTTTTGGCTTTTAATAAAGAAGAAAGTCTTTCTAAAGTGATATCTGAGCTACTATTGGTAAATAAATAACATACACTTTCTCTTTCTCCTCTACCTATGCGGCCTCTTAGCTGATGAAGCTGGGCTAGTCCAAACCTTTCAGCTCCCTCTATTATCATACGACTTGCATTTGGTACATTTACTCCTACCTCTATAACAGAAGTAGAGACCAAAACTTGTATTTTATTATTAGCAAAATCTTGCATTATTTTTTCTTTTTCTTCTTTTTTGATTTTAGAATGCATACCAAAAATTTTAATATTTGCTTTATTTTTTATATTAAAAAATTCTTCAAGATTTTTAACTTCACTTTCTACTGATCTTAAGTTTAATTTTCCTTTTGATTGCTGCTCTTCTTCATCTAGCTCTTCTATTCTTGGTACTACTATATAAGCTTGATAACCTGCTTTTATTTCTTTCAATATTTCTTTATAGACATTTTCTCTATCTTTTTCTTTTTCTATTTTAGTAATTATTTTTTTTCTATTTTTTGGCAACTCATCTAAAATAGTAAGATCCAAATCTCCAAAAATAGTTAAAGCTAAAGTTCTAGGAATGGGAGTAGCTGTCATAGAAAGAAGATGGGGCAACTTTTCTTTTTCTTTTATTATTTTTTGTTTTTTATTTGTGAGATTTTTAATATCATTAGCCACCATGACTTTGGTGGAAACAGATTTTTTGCTAGCTAGTAAAGCCCTTTGTTTAACTCCAAACCTATGTTGCTCATCTATAATAGCTAAAGCTAAATTTTGAAAAGATAAAGTTTTTTGAATAAGGGCATGAGTCCCTATAACTATAGATATATCTCCTTTTTCTACCATTTTTTTTAACATAGCTTTAGAGATATTGGTACTACCACCAACATTTACCTTGCTAGGATACTTTTTACAAATCTTTCCTGTTAGTAGCCCTATTTCTACTTTTTCATCTTTTAATAAATCTATAAAAGAGTCAAAGTGTTGAGTGGCTAATATTTCTGTTGGAGCCATTATGGCTACTTGCAACCTTTTCCCGCTTTCAAGATCTCTATTTTCATAATGAGTTATAAAATAAGAAATAATAGCTGCGACCAAAGTTTTTCCTGATCCTACATCTCCTTCTAAAAGCCTTCCCATTGGCTCCTTTTTATTTAAATCTTTAGAAATACTTTGTATAGCTTTGCTTTGTGCTCCTGTAAGTTTAAATTTAAATCTATTTTCTACTTTAGCAATATATTCTTTTATTAATTCTTTTCTTTTTTCTACACTAATATTTAAATTAAAACTTATACTTTCTTTAGCTTTTTTTCTTTCAGATTGCTTTAAAAGTTGTAAATAAAATATTTCTTCAAAAGAAAATCTTTTTCGAGAAACCAGCACCATTTCTTCTGCTTTTTTTATATCTTTAGCTTTTGGTAAATGTATATATAAATAAGCTTTATCTAAAGAAGGCAAAGAAAGAGATTTTAATAAGCTTTCTGGTAATGGATCACTATTTAAAATCTCTTGTCTTAATTCTTTATTAGCTAATACCTTTTTAATAAGAGATCTCAAATAGTTGGAAGATAAGCCTTTAGTCTCTTTATAAACTGGCATCATCTCTTTTAAGCTTTTAGAGGATTCTACTTCAGAAAAAAGACTATCTTCTGAATAAATATGATCTCTACTCACTCTTTCTATATCCGGATTAAGTAAAGAAAAAACTCCATTTTTTTCTTGTACTATTCCTTGGACTTTTACAAATTCCCCATCATTGTACATTTTAGCTATATAAGCTTGGTGAAACCATACAAGCTTTATAGACCCAGTATTGTCTACAAGCTTTCCTTCACACATAGGAATATGTCCTTTAAAACTTCTTTTAATTTGTAAATTTCTTATTTCTCCAAAAAGAGATACCGTATCACCTTTATTTAGATTTTGAATATTTTTAGCTTCTCTTTCATCAGAATATCGTACAGGAAAATAATTTAAAAGATCTTCTATATTGTTTATTTTTAATTTTTTTAAACCTGCAGCATGCTCTTTGCTTAGCCTATTTATTTTAGAAATCTCTGTTTTTAGGGTCATATATCTTATAAGAAAGTATAGCATTTTATAAAATACGAAAAAACACCATCTTTTAAAGTTGGTGTTTTTCTAAGGTTTGTTTAAGCTTAGTCTTTTTTAAAAGGAATACCCAAAATTTCAAAAAAACGTAAAGCTTCTTTTTCTGATTTGGCTGTAGTAGTAAGGGTGATAGCCATACCAAAAATATCTTTTAATTCTTCATCATGAATTTCTGGAAAAATAGTATGCTCTTTAATACCAAAAGTAAGGTTTCCCATTTCGTCGATAGAAGATCTTTTTATACCTCTAAAGTCTTTGGTTCTAGGAAGGGAAGCATTTAAAAGTTTTTCAAGAAAAGCGTACATTCTTGCTCCACGAAGAGTAACTTTTACTCCTATTTTATCTCCTGTTCTAGTTTTAAAAGAAGCTATAGATTTTCTAGCTAAAGTTTCTACTGGTCTTTGAGATACTATCTTTGTAAGCCTTTCTATAACAAATTCATTTTTCTTTTTATCTTGCTTCATTGCTCTACCAGTAGCTACAGAAACAGTAATCTTAGAAAGCTTTGGAGCTTCAAGTTTGTTTTTATAATTAAATTCAGATTTCATCAAATCAAAAGCTGAATCATTTTTTTCTTTTACGCTATATACAATTTTTTTAACTTCTTTTGCCATATATTTATATTAAACTAGTCTATCTTTTTGACATTACTTGCATCGACAGGAGCAGAAACTTCGACAATAGTTCCAGATTCTCCTTCTTTTTTAGGTCTTAAATGTCTTTTTACCAAATTTATTCCTTCTACCACCACTTTATTTGATTTAGGAAAAACTTTTTCAATAACACCTGTTTTACCTTTGTCTTTTCCTACCAATATTTTTACTTTATCTCCTTTTTTTACTTTCATAAATTTATTTTAATATTTAAACTAAAAGACTAATCTTTATTTCATTAAATAACTTCTGGTGCCATGGTGGCAATTTTTCTCATATTTTCATTTTTAGCCTCAGAAATTTCTTTTGGAATAGGACCAAAAACACGTGTAGCTTTTGGAATTTTCTTAACCTTGTCTACTAGTACTACTGCATTATCATCAAAACGAATATATGATCCATCTTTTCTTCTAAATTCTTTAGAAGTTCTTACTACTATACCGTAAACAATGTCTTTCTTTTTGACTTGCTTTCTAGGCTCAGCCACTTTTACAGATAGACATACCAAATCACCAATAGAAGCATATCTCCTTTTAGAGCCTCCTAAGACTTTAAAAATTCTACCCATTTTAGCTCCTGAGTTATCTGTGATTTTTACATTTGATCCTGCTTGTAACATAATTTTATAATTAATTTATTAATCTCTTTTTTTGATCTTTATATTTTTTTGTCCTTCGGGATCCCATCCCTCGTTATACAAGGTATCGGCAGCAATCACGGCATAATGAGGATT
>CAYMRR010000015.1:0-3121 GCA_964393005.1 uncultured Candidatus Saccharibacteria bacterium | reverse complement strand
TGAGAACTTTAAAACTTTTATTTTTAGAAATAGGTTTGGTTTCTTCTATTGTCACTTTATCACCTATTTTATATTCATTATTCTCATCATGAGCTTTGTATTTCTTATCAATTTTATAGTATTTACCGTATTTTTTATGTTTAACAAACCTTTGAGAATTTACTACTACAGTCTTATCCATTTTATCGGATACTACTATTCCGTCTATTTTCTTTGGTGATTTGGTGATTATTTGTTTATTCATAATTTTATATATTAACTTATTTTACTAGAGTTTTCAAGTGTTTTACACTCTAGCTACAACTTTTGTTTTAATTGGAAGTTTTGTGCCAGCTTTTCTTAAAGCTTCTCTAGCCACAGCTTCACTTACCCCATCTATTTCAAAAATTATTCTTCCAGGTTTTACTTCAAAACAATAACCTTTTGGATCTCCTTTTCCTTTACCCATAGGTACTTCGGCACCTTTTCTAGTATAAGGTCTATCTGGGAAAATTCTAATCCAGAATTTTGCAGTTTTCCCTGCATAACGAACCATAGCTCTTCTAGCAGCTTCGATTTGATTACTAGTAACTCTTTTACTAGTAACAGCTTTTAGACCATAAGAACCAAAATCAATATTGATTCCTTTTATTTCAGGGCTAGATCTTTTAGCAAGAGAAGCTCTACCTGTTTGCCATTTACGATGTTTTACTTTTTTAGGAAATAACATAGTTTTAAAATTAAATTAATAAATTATTTTTTATTAGCGACCTCTTCATTGACACTAGAATAAGGCTTTGTATGAGCATCTTTGGAATATTTCATACCTCTATAAATCCAAACTTTAATACCAATAGTACCGTAAGACATAAAAGCTTTTTCTTTAGCAAAGTCTACATCTGCTCTAAGAGTCTGAAGAGGAATACTTCCTTTTCGGATTTGTTCTTTTCTTGCCATTTCGGCACCTCCAAGCCTTCCTGCTACAGATATTCTTGCTCCGAGAACATCTCTATTCATCATTACTTTTTCTATAGTACTTTTAAGAACTCTTCGGAAAGGAATTCTTCTTTCTAATTGCTCAGACACCATTTGAGCTACTATAGCTGCTGAAGCTTCTGGATTTGGTACTTCGATAATATCAAGTTTGAAATTTGGAGGAAACTCTACTCCATTTCTCTTCATTTCTTTAAGAATATCTTTTCTTAGTTTTTCTATACCATCACCACCTCTTCCAATAATCATACCTGGTCTTGAAGTGTGTATAGCTACACGAAATTCTTTTTGACTTCTTTCTATTTCTACTTCAGCTACATACATTCCTCGAAGTCTTTTATCTAAAAATACTCTAAGAAGAACATCTCCTTTAAGATTTGTAGTAAAATTATTTTTATTACCAAACCAGCGAGATCTCCAACCTCTGATAATGCCTAATCTATGTGAATATGGATTTACTATATGTGTCATAATTTTATTAATTATTTGGTTTAAGCTCTATAACTATATTGCTAGTATGCTTATGAATAGGAAAAGCTCTACCCATAGCTCTAGGTCTCCATCTTTTTAAAACTTGACCTTTATTTACATAAGTAGATACTATATAATCTTCAACATTTGAGATTTTGTTGTTTTCTTTAGCATTAGCTACAGCAGAATCCAATAATTTAAGCATTGGAAGAGAACCTCTTTTAATAAGTCTATTTAAAATAATCCTTGCTTCTTTTACTGTTTTACCACGAATAAGCTCTGAGATTAGAGCCATTTTTCTTGGTGCTTGTCTATAATTTGATAATGTTGCTTTCATATTTTTATTTTCCTGTCCTCATTATTTTAAGAAATAATTGATTGGAAACCTATATTTAATTGTTTTGATTTATAATTATTTTTTAGAAACTCCTGTAGCTTTAGCAGCTTTTGCAGCATCGATTTCTGCCTGCTTAGCTTTTTGGTCGAGCTCTTTCTGCATTTTTCCTCCATGTCTAATAAATTTGCGAGTTGGAGAAAACTCACCGAGCTTATGCCCTACCATATCTTCACTAACTAAAACTTCGATATGAGTTTTACCATTGTAAACTCCAAAAGTAAAACCTATCATTTCAGGAGAGATAACACATGATCTAATCCATGTTTTAATAACTCCTGTTTCTTCAGGTTTTTTACCGAGAACTTTTTTTAACACTCTCTCGTCTACATATGGTCCTTTTTTTGCTGATCTTGTCATAAAAAATTTTTAATAAATCAAACAGATTAACTTATTTAAAGTTAAATAATAGATTTATCATCGCAATGAATATTAGCAAAAATAAAGAATAAAGTCAAATAAAATCACCTAGTAGGTGATTTTATTTTATTTTCTAAGTTTTTTTACAGTTTTATCTATCAGCCTCATCTATTACATAGACATCTCTTATAAGCTGAGTATATCCTAAGTCTGAGGTAGAACAACTTGCTGTAAATCTAGTAGAAGTATTTATTACATAGTATTTATTCATCAAGTCTTTATAACTACTGACTCGTCTATACTTTGTGCTATTGTCTGCTGCTCGTGTAAGATTATTCTTTATATTTGTAACATTTTCACTTGAAAAGACTACTTCTCCTGTCTCTATAGAAGTCCCTACTATTTTACAAGAATTATTAGGTAGCTCTATAGTCCAAGAAAGATTTATTTCTGATCCAGCTTTTACTCTAGAAGCTGAAACATTGAAGTCTGCAAAATGAGTTTTTGGTCTTACTAAAGCTGGAAATACTCGTGGCAATTCACCATCACAAACATAATTGTAGAAAGTTTGAAGCTCTGACCAACTAAAATTGTTAGGACCTTCATACACTGTAACATTTGGCAATGTTTTGTATGGAGTACCATCTTTATAAAGAATACGGAATTCTGAATTTTTACCATCTATACAAGGGTAGAATAAAGGTTCACAAGTTACTAGAGTAAAGTCACCCGGATCAAGCCATTCACATTGTGGAGGAGCATTTACATCAAGACATGTACCTGTCTCATTAACCCATACCTGTCCTGGAGGACATAAAGATTCGCAAGTTCTAGTGTTTTCATTCCATTTTTCTCCCGGATAACAATCTGCATAACAATATCCATTTGAATCCATATTTGGTCTACTTGGAGGACATTCACAAG
>CAYMRR010000014.1:0-10876 GCA_964393005.1 uncultured Candidatus Saccharibacteria bacterium | reverse complement strand
ATGATAAATCCTGCAGCATTAAAATGACCTCCTCCATTATATTTTTTAGCTAATTCTGAAAGATCTATTTTGCCAGCTCCTCGCAATCTTACTTTTAAGCCTTTTTCTGTTAGAGAATATACAATAGCAAATTTGTCTTTAGATTTTTCGGCTAATTTGTGACCGAGTTCACTAGTAAAAACACTATTGTCATTTAATGCATATACTTTATATTTTTCAAAATTTATAAGTTTTGCTTTTTCTAAATTAGAATCTATCATTTTAGAAGCACTTTCTAAAAGTAAAGCTCCTATCTTTTTAGCTTCAGCAAATTTCTTTTTGTCTTCTAAATCTTTTTCTGCTTTAGAAAATATTTTAAAATCAAAATCTAATGTTCTGATATAAGAAAGTATTTCTCGCTCTAGCTTTTCATTTTTCCATGTCCAAGTATCTCCAATAGAAATATAATTTATAAATTTTGAAACTTTTTCTTCTGGGAAAAAGTATTGACTAGCAAGATAGGCTCCCGATACTCCATCTTTAAAAACACTTCCTTCTAGGCTTTCTACCAATTCTTTTTTACCAATATGATGATCTATGACTATTAAACTTTTTGCTAATTTTTGAATTTTTTCGAGCTCTTCTTTTTCTGGGCAAATATCTATAAAATAAAGATTTTTATCTTTTATATCTTTTTGTTTAATTTTTTTATTTTTTAGATAATCTTTTCCATCTACTGTGTGAGTAAGAGGTATATATTCGGCACGAGATTTAAACTTTTTCCAAGCTGCAAATGCTGAAGCAAATCCGTCTAGGCAATTTTCATGATAAAAGATAATAGTATTTTTAGTTAAGTCGTACATAATATTTAGAATTTTGAGTATTTTAAAAAGTTAATAAAGAAAATTATAGCATGAAAAAATAATATATGTTAGAATGCATAACGTTATGTCTAAAGAAAATCTTTACAAAAATAATGATGCACAAAAAAATATAGCTGCTACTTGGGGAGAATCTGTACTCTCTTTTTCTGATCTTACTTTTTGGTATCAAGAAAATAAACCTATTTTAAAAGAAGCAAATTCTAATATTCGAAAAGGTCAAAAGCTTACTCTGATGGGGCAAAATGGAGCTGGTAAATCTACATTATTTTCTATTATTACTGGAGAAAACAAAGCTGTTGACGGAAAAGTAATAATAGGAAATAATTTAAAAATCTCTCTCGCCAAACAATTTATCCCCCACGAAAAATGGGATTTTACAGTGAGAGAATTTTTAGAAGAAGCTTTTACTGAAAAAGTATATGATATAGATAAAAGAGCAGAAGAGACTTTTGCTATTATAAAACTAGAGCCAATACATAAAACTAAAGACATTAAAACCAAAAAAGAGGAAGCTCTTTTACTTTTAAATAAAAAAATAAAAGAGCTTTCTGGTGGACAACAAGGAAAACTTTTAATAGTCCAAGCTCTTATAAATAAGCCAGATATTTTACTTTTGGATGAGCCTACTAATAATTTAGACAAAGAATCTGTAAAACTTTTAACAGAGTTTATGAAAAATTATGAAGGTACTGCTATTGCCATTTCTCACGATGAAAACTTTTTGAACTCTTTTACTCATGGAATACTCTATATAAATACTCAAAACCAAAAACTAGAACAATATGTCGGAAACTATTTTAAAGCTTTAGATGAAATCAAAAGACAAATTGAAAGAGAAAAAAGAGAAAATGCTCAACTAGAAAAAAAGATTCAAGAAAATAAAGATAAAGTAAACTTTTTTGCTCATAAGGGAGGAAAAATGAGGAAGCTTGCTGCCAAACTAAAAGAAGAATATATAGATATGGAAGATAATATGACAGATGAAAGAAAAGAAGATAGGACAATAAGAAAATTTGATATTAAAATAAGTGAAGAAGAAGCAGATAAAATGGGTGGAGTAATAATAGAGCTGGATAAAATAAATATTTTAGAGCATGGTTTACCAAAAGATGTAGATATAAAAAATATAGAATTAAGAAAAGGAGACAAGCTCCAAATCTTAGGACCAAATGGTATTGGTAAAACTACATTACTAGAAAGAATTGCTAATAAAAAAGCTATAGGAGTAAATATAAAAGAAGGTATAAATATAGGATATTATAGACAAGACTTTACTACTCTCGATTTTGACAAAACTGCCTATGAAGAGCTGGCTAAAGTTTTTAAAAGGCTTGATGATCATGCTTTAAGATCTACAGCAGCAGGATTTCTTTTATCTGGAAAAGAGCTAGCTACAAAAGTAGGCCATCTTTCTGAAGGACAAAAAGGGCTTTTGATGTTTGCTTATCTTACTCTATTAGAACCAGGTATACTTATTTTTGATGAGCCTACTAACCATATAAATTTTAGACATATACCAATTATCGCAGAAGCTATTAAAAATTATGAAGGTGTAGTAATAATGGTTTCTCATGTTAATAATTTTGCTCGGCAAATCGGTATTACTCATACACTAGATCTTGGTAAACTCTAAATATTGGCTATTATTTAAAAAAATGCTATTATAGAGCTTAAGTAAGTTCGCTCTCACTAGTTACAAATAAAAATTATCTCTCTTAAAGATTTAAAGTTTTAGTTTTAAGTGTGAATATAGGAAAAGTTGTGCTTACAAGTTATAAAAATTAAACTACTTCTAATAAGTAGAAGTGAATAAAAAATAAATGCAAGAAAATAAATTATATGTTGGAGGAATTCCTTATTCTTCAACAAAAGAAGATTTAAAAAATCATTTTGGATCTGCTGGTGAGGTTGTAGAGTCTATAATTATTATGGATAAAATGTCCAATCGCTCCAAAGGGTTTGGTTTTGTAGAAATGGCTAATAAAGAAGATGCGGAAAAAGCTATTTCTATGTTCCATGATAAAGATTTTATGGGAAGAAAGCTTACCGTAAACTTAGCAAGACCTACCGAAGCTAGAGAAGATAGACCAAGAAGAAATTTTTAATATTTTTTCTTAAAATAAAAACTCCGCCTTTCGCGGAGTTTTTATTTTAATTATCCCAACCTTTTTTGATTAAAGCCTCTTTGGCTGCATTTGTTTCTGCTTCTTGCTTGCTTCTTCCTTCTCCTCTAGCTATTTTTTCTTCTCCAAAATAAATGCCTATTATAAACTTTTTATCATGATCGGGGCCAGATTCTGAAAGTACTTTATAGCTCGGAGTAATACTGTAAATATCTTGAGATTTTTCTTGAACCAAACTTTTAGCATCTTTATATTTCCCTTCTTCTACTACTTCATCTGTATGAGAAAGAAGTGTATTTTCTACAAAATCTTTAGCAAAATCATAACCTTTGTCTAAAAATACAGCTCCTATAAAAGCTTCATAAGTGTCAGCCAAAATAGAAAGTCTAGCTTTACCAAAATCTCTACTCTCCCCTTTAGATAAAAATAGATAATCGTTAAAACCAAGCTCTTCAGCTATAGCACCAATGGATTTGGTATTTACTAAAGCTGCTCTATAAGAAGTGAGCTCTCCTTCTGCTAAATCTTGAAATTTATGATAAAGATAATTTGTAGAAATAAGCTCGAGTACAGCATCTCCTAAAAACTCCAATCTTTCATTATGGCCTAGTTTTGATCCACTATTTTCATTTATATAAGACCTGTGAATAAAAGCTTGGATTAGTAAATTTTTATTTTCAAATACTATACCGAGCTCTTTTTCTAAAATAGAAAAATCTTTTTCTTTTTCTTCTTGTTTCTTTTTATTATTATTTTTATGCACCATAATTTTTTACTATCTTTTCTATCCCTAAAGCGAGTATAGGCTTTATATCATTATAAATATTTAAATCTTCTATTTTGTCTAGCGAAAACCATCTTGCTTCCACGAGACCTGTATTATCTTCTTCTAATTTAAGAGGCTCATGTTTTCCTTCTGCTAGAAAATAGTGAACTCTTTTTTTAACTTTTTCTCTTTTTTCTTGTGAACTATTATCTGTAAAATCTTTTTCTTTTGCATTGGCTATATAAGTATTTTCTTTTAATTTATCTTTTATGGCTACATTTATACCAATTTCTTCTTTTATTTTTCGCATAGCCCCTACTCGCAAATCTTCTTCAAGCTCAAGCTTTCCTTTTGGAAGAGTCCAGTGTTTGAATATATCTTTAACAAAAGCTATAAAAATTTTTCCATCTAATATAGAGTAGACCATACCACCCGCCAAGTCTAAAGTCTCTAAATCAGTTTTTTTTTGGCTGGTTTCTTCTTTTCTAGGCTCTCCCATTTCTTTATAGACAGTCCCAAGTACTCCGTTTATAAATTTGTGAGAAGTTTCACTGCTATAATTTTTAGCTAATTCTATAGCTTCATCTATGGCTACTTTGGGAGGAATATTTTCACTATTAAATAAAAGTTCTGCAAGCCCAAGCCTTAAGATATTTTTATCCATAACATTTATTTTGTCTAGTGGCCACTCTGGAGCAGCCCGAGAAATAATATCGTCTATAACTGAAACTCTTTCTTGGATAATGTTTAATAAATTAAAAATAAACCCATCATCATTTTCTCCGGCAAATTCTTGGGTTTGTCTTTTGATAATTTTTTCTAAATCTTCCCTTCCTAGACTTAGATTATTGTTAGCGTCGAGCTCGAAAAGAATTTGAAGGGTTAAACCTCTAGCTAAATGTCTATTTATACTCATATATTTACTAAATAAATTATATCATAAAAAAATAAAACCTTTTTATCGGTTTTATTTTTATTTAGAATAAAAAAGTATTAAGCTACTTTAGCTTTTACTTTTCTAACTACTCTTCCTTTATACATTCCGCAAACTTCACATGCAATATGAGGTCTAATCATAGCTCCACAATCTGGGCAAGCATGAAGATTAGCTTTTTTGAGAGCATGATGGCTCCTTCTGTTTTTTGTGTGAGCCCTTGTATGACGCATTCTTATTACCATAAATTTAATTTATATTGATATTGTTGTTTAAAATGATAACACTTTTCTCTCTTTTTTGCAAATACTCTTAAAAAGAAAATAGCTAATCATAATATTAGCTATTTAGTTTTTTAATTTTTAAAAAATTTAATTTCTGTTGGTTTTTAAGGAGGTCATCAATCTTTTTATCCTTAAAGAATTAGCTTTCTTTAAGGTAACTCTTCTTTGCCTAATTTGACATTCAAGATTTTCACATTCACACAAGTTAAGACCTTCTTTTCCTAAACAAGAATGTTCTGCATAATCTAAACTTAAACAACCTGTACAGATACTTTTTGTTCTTTCCACAAAATAATCTTTTCTTTCCTCCATGATAAATCTTTTTAAATTAAACCATTTACAATATCTAAGCTTATTCTAATCAAATTAATCTTTAGTGTCAACTCTTTATTTTTTTTCACCATGCTAATATTTAATTATCTAAAATAAACTTTAAGCTTAAAGTATTCAATTTATTTGGATTAAAACTTTATCTATATGTCAAAAGAAATTAAAAAATACCCTTTTATACATTTACGAACACATTCTCATTTTTCTATTTTAAAATCTCTTCCAAAAATAAAAGAGCTAATTTCTAAAGCTGAAGAATATAAAATGCCCTTTTTAGCTCTTACTGATTATAATAATATGCATGGAGCTATAGAGTTTTATAAAGCTTGTAAAGCTAAAAATATAAAACCTATACTAGGAGTAGAGCTAGATTATAAACATGAAAATAATTCTAAAAAGAAATATAAATTAGTATTTTTGGCTAAAAATAATAATGGTTATGAATCTTTAATGTCTTTAGTTTCTTTAGCTAATTTAAAAGATCAAAAAAATCCACATATAATTTTTAAAGATTTAAAAGATAATTTTAATAAAGACTCTGGACTTATTATTCTTTCTGGAGGAGGAGATGGAGAAATTTCTGACTTACTAGTAAAAAGTAATTTTGAAAAAGCTAAAAATCTTATTAATAAATTTGAAGAGATTTTTGGAGAAAAAAGTTTTTATTTAGAAATAGTGCCGCAAGAATATTTTAATTATTTTAAAGAAATCAAAAAACATACCCTAGAATTTGCTAAAGAGTTTTTAAAAGAAGAATTTAGAATTATAGCTACACAAAACTCACACTATTTGAGTGACAATGATAAATCGGCTCACAAAATACTTTTTAGTATTCACGGAGAACCCGAAGATGACGAACTCTATCAATATAAGTTTAATAGAGATGATTTTTCTTTTATTAACTCTAAAAAAGCAGAAGATATTTTTGGTGATATTAAAACAGATTATAATATAGACATTTTTAAAAATACTTACAATCTTGCTGAAAGCCTTAACTGTGAAATAGAGCTAGGAAAATGGCATTTTCCAAATATAGCCAAAGATTATGAAAAGGATTTAAACGAAGGTAAAACTTTAGATGATGTTTTAAGAAATTTGGCTGTAGAAGGAATGGTAAAACAAAACATAGAAGAAAGTAGAAAAGAAGAAGTGCTCAAAAGGCTTGATTATGAGCTAGATATTATAAAAACTAAAGGATATGCTCCCTACTTTTTAGTAGTATACGACCTTTTAAAATATGCAGCTGACAATGGAATACTTACTAATATTAGAGGGTCTGTAGCAGGATCTATGGCTACTTATTTACTACAAATTACAAAATGTGACCCTCTTATTTATCAAATACCTTTTGAAAGATTTTTAAACCCAGAAAGACCATCTGCTCCAGATATAGATATGGACTATGCAGATAATAGAAGAGATGAAATGATTGATTATGTAAGAGAAAAGTATGGTAAAAAAAATGTAGCCCAAATAGGTACTTTTGGTACTATGCTTGCAAGAGGTGCTGTAAGAGATGTAGCTAGAGCCATGAAATATCCTTATACTTTAGGAGATAAAATTTCAAAGCTAATACCTATGCCAAAACAAGGCTTCCCTGTTTTTATAGATACTGCTTTAGAAGAAGTAGAAGAATTTAAAAATCTTTATGATACAGAAAGAGAAGTTCAGATAATAGTAGACATGGCTAAAAAAGTAGAAGGACTTGTAAGGCATATAGGAGTGCATGCTGCAGGAGTAGTAATCTCTCCTACTAAAGTAGAAAAATTTTCCCCTCTTCAATGGGATCCAAAAGGAGAAGGAAAAATAATAACCCAATACGATATGCATTCTGTAGATGAAGATAATGCAGGTCTCTTAAAATTTGACTTTTTAGGGATAAGAAATTTGACCATATTAAAGACTTCTCTTAATTTGGTAAAAGAAAGATATGGTAAAGAAATAGATATAGAAAAAATAGATCTCGAAGATAAAAAAACTTTTGAATTACTTTCAAGAGGAGAGACTATGGGACTTTTTCAACTAAATGGTTCTGGTATGACCAAATTCTTAAAAGATCTTAAACCTTCTACTATTTTTGATATTAATGCTATGGTGGCTCTTTATCGCCCTGGACCTATAAATAATATTCCTATATATATAGAAAGAAAACATAATCCAAAATTAGTAACTTATCTATATGATGATGCAAACCTTAAAGAGATTTTAGAAAAAACTTTTGGAGTGCTAGTATATCAAGACGACCTTTTACTTATGGCCATAAAAATTGCTGGCTACACTTGGGGAGAAGCAGACAAATTTCGTAAAGCTGTAGGTAAAAAAATACCAGAAGAAATGCAGAAGCAAAAAGTAAAGTTTATAGAAGGTTGTATAAACCATTCTAAATGGCCTAGAGCTAAAGCTGAAGAGCTTTGGCATTGGATAGAGCCTTTTGCTGCTTATGGATTTAATAAAGCACACTCAGCATCTTATGGAAGAGTTGCTTATCAGACAGCCTTTATGAAAGCTAATTATCCTGTAGCTTTTATTACTGCTATTCTTACAGAAGAATCAGGAGATATAGATAAGATTTCAGAAATTATAAGTGAAGCAGAGAGAATGAAAATACAAATTTTGCCACCAAATGTAAATTATTCTTTGGGGGGATTTTCTATAGTAGAAAATGAAAAAGATAAACTTTATGGTGAAGCAATTCGTTTTGGACTTTATACTATTAAAAATCTAGGAGGTAATATAGCTGATGCTATTATCAAGGAAAGAAAAAGAAAAGGAATATATAAAAACCTAGAAGACTTTATCCATAGAGTAAACCATAAAGATTTGAATAGAAAATCTTTGGAAGCATTAATAAAGTGTGGAGCAATGGATGATTTTGGAGAAAGAAAGCAAATGTTAGAAAATATAGACAGTATTTTGGAATATCATAAAAAACATATTAAAGATAATAAAGAGCAAGAAAACCTTTTTGATTTATTTGGAGATAGTGAAGTAATGAGCTTTACATTGAGGCCTAGTAAAGAAGCTAGCAAAGAAGAAAAACTTAATTGGGAAAAAGAACTTTTAGGGTGCTATATTTCTGGAACCCCACTTGATAAATGGAGAGATACTATAGTCAGTAGAAAAATAAATATTAAAAATATTTTAGAAGAAGCTAATGGAGATGTTTTAGAAAATCGTACAGTAACTTTTCCAGCTTTAATAGAAAAGATAAAAATTACCAAAACCAGACAAGGAGACCATATGGCTTTATTAAAAATTTCTGATACCACTTCTCAATTTGAAGTAGCAGTATTTCCAAAAACTTATAAAATATTGAGAGAAAAAATTAAAGCTTTTAAACCTTTGGCTTTTATAGGAAAAGTGGTGAAAAGAAATGGATCTATCACTTTAGCTGTAGAAAATATACAAGAATTGAGATAAATTTTCCCTTTATTTAAAACTTGCAAAAAATACTATTTTTGATATAATACCCCTATCATGAATTGGCTATTAATTATAATTGCTATTGTTTCTATTTTACTTATAGCTTTAGTTTTACTTCAGAAAGCAAACTCTGATGGAGCAGGACTAGGAGGCGGAGATTCAATAGGAGGAATAAATAACAAAAAAAGAGGTTTTGAAAAAAAACTTTTTCAAATTACGATAGTATTAGCTATTGCTTTTATCGTATTTAATCTTTTATCTATATTTATAGGTTAGTTTTTAGATTAACTATTTAAACTAACATATTTATTACTCCATTTAATCTAAGAGATTAATAAATTAGATACTAATAATAATTTTAATTAAGTTTTGCTAAAGAAAATAATTTTAAAAATTTATCTTAAAACTTAAAAAATATGGATCAAGAAACTAATGAAAGAAATAATCTATTAGAAATTAGTATTTTAGGTGAAGAAAACTCAAAAATTAAAAAAACAAAAAAAGTAAGTCTAAATAAAAGATGGAAAGCTTTTAAGACTACTTGCCTTTTTACTTATAGATCTTTATCAATAGAAAAAATATTTTTATTTTGGACAAGCATTATCTTAGGATTGGTTTTTTTGTTTTTAGCTTTAAATACTATTAGTAAAACTTTTCTTATAACTACTCCACTTTATGGAGGTACTTTGTCTGAAGGAGTAATAGGAGTGCCTGTATATATTAATCCTGTATTAGCTTCTACTCTATCTGAAAAAGATTTGGTAAGCCTTATCTTTTCAGGGCTTGTTAAAAAAGATGGAGAAGGAAATCTTGTTAATGATTTAGCCGAAAGTATAGAAGAAAGTGAAGATGGGCTAATTTATACTGTAAAATTAAAAGATAAAACTTTTTTTCATGATGGACAAAAACTTACTTCAGATGATATTATTTTTACTTTAAGAAAAATCCAAGATAAACGAATTAATAGCCCTTTGGCTTTAAGTTTTGAAGGAGTGGAAATAGAAAAAATTGATGATAAAACAGTAATTTTTTATCTTAAAAAACCTTATTATTATTTTAAAGAAGCTTTGACTTTTGGTATTCTTCCAAAACATTTATTAGAAAATAAATCTGCAGATGAATTTCTTACTACTAGTTTTAATACAAAACCTATAGGTTCTGGCCCTTTTAAAATAGAAAGTATAGTAAAAAACTCTGATATTTCTGAAAAATATATTTTGATTTCTAATAAAAAATATATAGATGGAAGACCTTATTTAGATAAAATAGTTATAAATATATACAAAAATACTCAAGAAATAATATCTGCTTTTAATGCTGGAAAAATAGAATCTACAGTAGCTTTAGATTTTAAAGATTTAGAAAAAATAAATAAAAAAACTAGCCTTGTAAAAAATCTTCCTACCATTTACTTTTTATCTTTTAACCCTAATAAAAATAATACTTTAGCTAGTAAAGAAGTAAGATCTTTTTTAGCTAAGGCTATAGATAAACAACAAATAATAGATAATATATTAGATGGTCATGCTAATATAAAAGATTTTTTCTTTGGATATTCTACTTTTACTAATGACTCAGAATTAGACGAGGAAGAATTGGAAGAGTTAAAAGAAAATGAATTTACTTTGACTACAGTAGATACTGGCTATTTGAAAGAGGTTGCTGAAAAAATAGCTAACTATTGGATAGAAAAAGGATTGAATATAAATATTTTAACTTATAATGTTAGTGATATTTCAGAAATAACCAAAGAAAGAGATTTTGAAATTTTACTATTTGGAGCTTCTTCAAGACATGATACTGAGCTCTATTCTCATTGGCATTCTTCTCAAAGAACTTATCCTGGTTTAAATATTACAGGATATGTAAGTACTACTTTAGATGAAAATTTAGAAAATTTAAGAGATAGCTATATAGCTGAAGAGAGAGATTTAATTTTAGAAGAAATAAATAAAGAGCTAATAGAAGAGATGCCAGCCCTACCGCTATATTCCCAAAATGCTAGTTATATTTTGGCTGACAAATCTTTAGCTGAAATTGTAGAAGAAAAAACTCCTGTAGATCTTCTAGACAAAAATGAACGATTTATAAATATTAACGAATGGTATAAATATAAAGAAAAAAACTGCTCCAGTTTTTTTCTTTATATTAAC
>CAYMRR010000013.1:8184-11071 GCA_964393005.1 uncultured Candidatus Saccharibacteria bacterium | reverse complement strand
AGCTATGACTCTAGAAGTTGGGGAGTAATTTATAAAAAAGATATTTCAGGAAAAGTGGTTTTTAGACTTTTTCCTTTACAAAAAATAAGCACAGCTCCAGGAGAAGTAGATTTTAATTTTATTAACAAATAATCAAAAAATTAGTAAGATATAGATATAAAGAAAAGCAGTATGAGTAAAAACAAAAAAGAAGTATTGAAAAATAAAGAGCCAGTAAATTCATTAAAAGGAATGAATGATATTTTTGGAGAAAAATATTATCAATATCAAGGGCTTTTTGAAAAAGCTCAAGAAATTGCCGTCTACTATGGATTTAAACCAATAGAAACTCCAGCTCTTGAAAGAGAAGATGTTTTTACTAGGACAGTAGGAGTAGGTACAGATATAATGGAAAAAGAAATCTACACTTTTCGCACCAAAGGAGGAGAAAAAGTTTCTCTAAGACCAGAATATACAGCCGCCATTATGCGTAGCTATATAGAAAATGGTATGGGAAGCTTGCCACAACCTATAATGTTTTATAGCTATGGACCACTTTGGAGACATGAAAATCCACAAAAAGGAAGGCTTAGAGAATTGAGACAATTTAATTTAGAAATGCTAGGCACAGACAAATCTATAGCTGATGCTATTATTATAAGAACTTTAATGACTATACTCAAAGAATATGGCTTTGAAAATCTAATAATAGATATAAATAGCATGGGAGACAAAGAAGATAGAGCAATATTTTTGAAAGAACTTGTTTCCTATTATAAAAAACATATTTCTAAAATGTGTAAGGATTGTCAGACAAGACTAATATCAAACCCTCTTCGCCTGCTTGATTGTAAAAATGAAAAATGTCAGCCATTTAAAGAGCTTGCCCCTGCCTCTATAAACTATCTTGGAGCAGATTCTAAAAAACATTTTAGAGAAGTTTTGCAATATTTAGAAGAAATGGGAATAGATTATAGAATAGACAACGCTTTAGTCCGAGGACTAAATTATTATACTCATACTGTATTTGAAGTAATAAAAGTAGAAACTAGCACAGATGAAGAAGGAAATGAAATAGAAACAGAGCTTGCCATAACTGGTGGTGGTAGATACAACTATTTAGCCAAAGAGCTTGGGTCAAAAAAAGAAATACCAGCAGTAGGAGCAGCACTTGGGCTTGATAGAATCCTTATGTTTAAAGATGTAAAAAATCTTGAACCAAAAATAATGAAAAAACCAAAGATTTATTTCCTCCAGCTTGGTTTTGAAGCAAAATTAAAATCTTTAACTATTATGGAGATTTTGCGAGAAAATAAAATACCTGTTTATCAAAATCTTTCCAAAGAATCTTTATCTACTCAGCTGGCTCTAGCTAGTAAAATGGAAACTCCCTATTGTATTATCTTTGGTCAAAAAGAAGCTTTAGATGGTACTGTTATAGTGCGAGATATGAAAACTCATTCTCAAGAATTAGTAAAAATAGAAGAGCTTTCTGGATATTTAAAGAAATTGAAATAAATACACTACTTACTTAAAACCGATATGTCTAAACATATCGGTTTTTGTTTTTATTTTTATTTTTAAAGCTTGAATAAAGCTAATATTTGTGCTAACATAGTAAAGTTAATTCATATGGCAAATATAAATGTAAAAGTAAAAAGAAGAGAGAAAGATAGCTCATTTACTCTACTTCACAGATTTCAAAAGAAAATGCAAGAAAGCGGTGTGCTTCCTGTGGTTCGTAAAAAAAGATTTAATAAGCGAGCAGATTCTAGAGCTAAAATTAAAAAAGAAAAACTTAGAAAGCTAGTAAAAACAGCAGAATACGAAAGACTCAAAAGACTTGGCATGCTTATAAGGAAGCCTAAGAAAAGAAGATAATACTCATTAAATTTAAATCAAACAAATGATTTTAGAGAGCAAAAATTTAATAGTAAATAAAAAAAGAGGGCTTATAGAAAAAGCCCTCTTTTCTCATATAGAAAAAATAAAAAATGAGATTTTAGGAGAAAGCTATTTTCTTTCTGTAAATTTTGTCTCCCCTATTTTTGCAAAAGAATTAAATCAAAAATATAGAAATAAAAGCTATATTCCAAACATTCTTTCTTTTCCTCTTTCTAAAAAAGAAGGAGAAATTTATATTTGCCTTTCTGTGGTAAGAAAAGAAGCTAAAAACTTTTCTCTAACTTATCAAAACTTTTTACGACTTTTAATAATTCACGGGGCTTTACATTTAAAAGGTTTGGATCATGGAAAAGAAATGGAAAATCTTGAAGAAAAATATTTAAAAAAATATATGTTAAAATAACTAAATGAGCAAGACAAAATCTCATTTAGTTATAGGTATAGATATTGGAAGTGATACTACACAGGTATGTGCTGTAATGCATTCTGAAAATGGAGATTGTAAGCCAGAGATTTTAGAAATACAAGAAATAAATACCGAAGGGATTTTTAAAGGAAATATAGTAAATCAAAAAGAGCTTGCCAATACTTTGCATGCTGTTATTAAACAATTTAAAAATGATATTTTTAAAGACAAATATCATTTGGTTTTATCTTTAAATGCTTCTGGCATTAGTAGCGACATTATAAATACTTCTATAATAAACGGTAGCATAGATAATAGAATCACCGACTTAGATCTTGAAAGATTAGAAAAAGAAGCTACTCTTTCTGTAGCCAATTTGCGTAATAGAAAAATAGTCCATACCGTCCCTATACAATATAGAGTAGATGGAGTAAATGTGCTTGGCAGTCCGGTGGGTATGGTAGGAAAAAGAATAGAAGGTAGATTTTTATTTGTCTTTAGCCCTTCAAATTATACAGATAGATTAGAAAATGTATTTCATGAACTAAAGCTTAATGTAGAAGAATTAGAAGCTAGGATGCAAGAGGATGGTTTTTG
>CAYMRR010000013.1:0-8174 GCA_964393005.1 uncultured Candidatus Saccharibacteria bacterium | reverse complement strand
ATATCTTTATTAAATAAAAGACAAAGAGTAGCTGGTACAGCTCTTATTAATATAGGTCATTCTACTACTAGTATTTTGGTTTATGAAAATGATACCCCAATACTAACTTCTGTTATAGGTGTAGGTAGTGATGATATTACAAATGATATAGCTCTTGGCTTGCAAGTATCTTTGGAAGATGCAGAAAAAATAAAAATAAATAAAAGTGAAATTTCTTATTCTAAAAGAAAATATGATGAAATAGTAGATGCTCGTATAGAATATATCTGCGAAAAAATAAATGGTGAACTATCAAAAGTAAATAGAAAAGAGCTTTTGCCAGGTGGAGTAGTACTTACAGGAAATGGTAGCAAATTGGATAAAATAGATCTTATGTTTAGAGAATATTTAAAACTTCCTGTAAAATTTGCCAATGAAGAAATTATAGAGTTTTCAGAAGGACAATTAAATGATTCTTCTTATGCTAGAGTATATGGTCTTACCTTTTTGGCTCCGATTATTTCTTCTGATTATAAATTAGCTAAATTGTTAAAAAATTTCTTTAACAAAATTTTAAATTTTCTCAAAAAACTTTTACCATAATTTATATTTCCTAATAATATTTTTTCTTTAGTATTTTTTAATACTAAATTTTATTTTATAACCATATATTTTATTTTTTGGCAAATCTTTGTATTTTTCTCTGCTTAATGTTATACTTTTTGCACTTAAGTTAAGAAATAGAAATATGTCTAAATCATTACCTGAAATTCAAAGTTTTGCAAGAATAAAAGTTATTGGTGTGGGAGGTTCTGGAAAAGGAGCCATAAATCATATGATTAGCTCTAATCTTAAAGGTATAGACTTTATAGCCATGAATACCGACACTCAAGACTTACACAACTGTCTTGCTAGCAAAAAAATCCACCTAGGCAAAAATCTTACCAAAGGTCTTGGTGCTGGAATGGATCCAGAAATCGGAAAAAGAAGTGCCGAAGAAACAAAAGAAGAAATTCAAGATGCTGTAAAAGGAGCAGATATTGTATTTATTGCTTGCGGTATGGGAGGAGGAACTGCTACAGGTGCAGCCCCTATTATTGCAAAAGCTGCAAGAGATGAAGGAATTCTTACTGTAGCTATAGTTACTAAACCTTTCTTTTTTGAAGGACAAAAAAGATCAGCCTTGGCTGAAGCTGGGCTTATAGAGCTAGAAAAAGAAGTAGATGCTCTTATAGCTATACCAAATGACAGACTTCTTTCTATTATAGATAAAAATATGTCTGTAAAAGAAGCTTTCAAAATGGTAGATGAAGTTTTAAAACAAGCTGTAGACGGCATAGCCGATATTATCAAAACTTCTGGTACCATTAACTTAGACTTTGCAGATATTAAAAGAGTACTCAAAGATTCTGGTACCGCTCTTATTGGTATCGGAGCTGCAAGTGGCGAAAATAGAGCAGTAGAAGCTGCCAAAGCTGCTATCTCTTCCCCACTTCTTGATGTATCTATTACAGGTGCAAAAGGGCTTCTTTATGCTATTTATGGTAATGAAGGGCTTTCTATGTATGAAGTATCGGAAGCAGCAAAAATTATTACAGAGTCTGTAGACAAAGATGCTACTATTATTTTCGGTATAGTAAATAACGACTCTCTTAAAAAAGATGAACTCAAAATAGTGGTAATTGCTACCAAATTTCCAACTAATTATAAAGTGCCGCCAAGAAGAAACTATATACCAGAATATAAAAATATTGAAGAAGATGAAAAACCTTTAAATAGTGAAGACTTGGATTTGGATGATGAAGATTTTGAAGAAGAAGTTGAAATAGAAAAAGAAGACTTAAAAAAAAGAAGGAGAAGCGAAAAAAAGAAAGAAGTTAAATTTTTAGATTCTAAAGAAGATAAAGAAGAAACCAATACTTTAAAAGATACTTTTTCTTCTATTATTAAAACAAGAAAGCCAGATATTTCTATTTCTGAAGCTGAAGAAAAAATAAAAAGGTCAGAAATCAATAATGAATTAGACGAAGAAAAGCTTTTTGAAATGAAAAAAAATAAAACTAAAAATTCTAAAAAATCTATATTTTTAGAAGATATAGATGACGATGATGATGATTGGGAAATTCTTCCGCCATTTTTAAGAAAGAAAAAATAAGAAAAACCTCCATTAATTAATGGGGGTTTTTACTTTTTATTTAAATCTTGTATAATGCTTTAATATGAATAAAGAAATATTTGAATTAATAATAGTTGGTGGTGGTCCAGCAGGAGCCAGTGCTGCTGTATATGCTGCCAGAAAAAGACTAAAAACTGCCCTGATTTTAAAAGAATGGGGTGGCCAATCTATAGTAAGTGAAGATATACAAAACTGGATAGGTACTCCACATATTTCAGGAATGGAGCTTGCTCAAAATTTAGAAAATCATGTCAAAGAATATGCAGACAATTTTGTAGAAATAAAAGCTGGTAATATGGTAGTAAAATCTGAAATAGTAAAGCTTGCTCTCGAAGAAAATGGAGAAGAGAAAAATATAGTAAAGCTTACTTTAGATGATGGAGAAGAAGTGTTTTCTAAAAGCTTACTCATTACTACAGGGTCAAATAGAAGGCAGCTTACCGCTACCAATGCTGACAAATTTGAACACAAAGGCCTTACTTATTGTGCAAGCTGTGATGGACCTATGTTTAGTGATAAAGACGTAATAGTGGTGGGTGGAGGCAACTCTGGTTTTGAATCTGCGGCTCAGCTACTTGCTTATTGCAAAAGTGTGACTTTACTTTCAAGAAGCTATCCTAGAGCAGAGAAAATAATAGTAGAAAAACTGAAAGAAAACCCTAAATTTAAACTAATAAAAGATATTACTATAAAAGAGATACATGGTGATGTATTTGTCTCTGGACTTACTTATGTAGAGAAAGAGTCAGGAAAGGAAATTAAACTGCTAGGAGAGGGTATTTTTGTCGAAATAGGGCAAATTCCAGCTATAGATTGGGTGAAAAATCTAGTAGAATTAAATGAAGAAAATAAAGTAAAAATAGATCCTTGGACAAATAAAGCTTCCAAAGACTATATGATATGGGCAGCTGGAGATTGTACTAACATTTTATACAACCAAAACAATATAGCTAGCGGACAAGCTATAAATGCTCTTGAAGATATTTATAAAGCTCTTCAGACTTTTTAATTAAAAAGTTCTATAGTAGAAACTATTTTTTCTACCATAATATCGAGATCTAAATTATTTTGATCTTCCTGGCAAGCTCTCTTATTTGGCTCATCATAATTTAGACATTGGGGTTTTCTTAATGAAAAAGTAAGAATAATATTTTTATTATTTAAAACTGTATTGTAAGCATAACTAGAATATATACTTCCTGCTGCACCTTCCTCTAATTCTGTAATGCAATACATTTTGTCGCCTATTTCTCTTTCTTCTGTCCTTCCTGCTCTTTCTATTTTACTACCAGCTTCTAAACAAAAATAAGGAGAATCTTCTAAAACATATAGGCTAGGTGGCCAATCTACAGGACTAATATAAGTAGAATCAAAATCTTTTGGATATCTAAAAGAAACCATTTCCCCTTCTTTTACTTCTTGTGTTTCAAAAATCCAAGAAGTTGGTATTTCTAGAGGATGATTATTTTCTCTAGCAAAATTTGGTAAAACTAAAAAATAAATAGCTAAAAAAACTAAAACTATTATTCCAAAAACTAATAAAAAGACTTTTATATTTTTCTTATTTTTCATATATTTATATTATATATTTTATCACTTTTAGAAAGAAATAAAAATAAAACTCTCTAATAAAAATTAGAGAGTTTTATTAATTTAAAATTTAAAAGTTATTATTCTTTTACAAAAGTCATAACTCCACCAGCTGTACCAAGAGTAAGAGTATCTCCTTCTACTTCATAAGTAACTACTTTTATAAGTTCTGCTACATAAGCATCTTCTTCAGCTCCATCACAAAACATTTGGGTGCTAGCTAAATTACCAAAAGCAAGATTGGTATCAGATACTACTTCATATTGTCCCATAAGGTTGTTACAATCTGTAGTACTATGTACTGATCCATCTTCTTCGAAAGTAAGTACAAAAGCTTCTACTTTAGTAGGAACAATTTCTACATCTTCTGAAGTAACAGCGCTTTGCCATACCCAAGATCCTAAAATAGGATGATCGCTAGTCATTAAATATGAAGATTGCACATCTTCGCCATCTACTTTTACTAAAACTCCGACGAATACATCTTCTTCTCCACTAGTAATAGTGAGTTCTCCTTGATGCTCCCAGAAGACAATGCTTTCATCTTCATTAGCATATCTTGCTCCACTTGCAGAAATTGCACGAGGAAGAGTCACAGTACCTAGTGATTCTTCAGTGAAAGTTACAGTATCTTCATCGTTATCAAACAATGCCTCTACAGTATACAAATCATTTGTATATAGAGCTGTAACAACATTAGCTTCTACACTTGTAGGTTTTTTGTCTCCTTTATTAATAAAGACTATAGCCACTACAAGTAAAACAGCTAAAATTGCTATCCAAATATAATTCTTTTTCATATTAATATTTTACTTTTAAAAGTTTTTACTTATATTAAACTGTTAATAAACTTATAATTATTAAATTAAAGTTAGCTTTATTATAGCATAAAGGCTTTTATAATAAAACAGTTTTTTAGCTTAAAAAGTGGATATTTTGTGACCTTACGGGGAATCGAACCCCGATTTCATCCGTGAAAGGGATGTGTCCTAACCGTTAGACGATAAGGCCATTCTAAACTCTACATTCAAAAAGAATGTATTGTTTAGAGAAAAATTATAACACAAAATAAGAAACTTTCCAAATTATTCTTCGTCTACCAAATCTCTTAAGACTTTTTCTGGTATTTCATTTATATTTTCTTCAATTTTCTTTAATTTTACTTTTTCTGTCTCCCCTTTTTCTTCTATTTTTAGTATTTCTTTTTTTTCATACTCTTTAATGCTGGTTTCTCTTTTTTCTGTATTCATAGCAAGAGCTATAGCATCTTTAAGAGATGTATTGTTTTTATTTAACTCTTCTTTAAAATTATTTTCTTCTTTTCTTATTTTTACCAAAGATGCATTGTCTATATCTTTTTCTCTTTTACTTCTACTTCTTCTTTTACTATTCTCTGCTTCTTTACTTATTTCTTTAATTTCTTGCCTTGCTTCTCTTATTTGTCTTGCCGGCCTTTCGGCTGGAGTAAAATTTGTATTTTCTCTACTAGTATTAAAATCTCTTCTATTTGTATTTCTTTTAATATTAGTATTTTCTGTAGTAGCAAATGCTTCTTTAGCAACTGGGGTATACCATTCGGCTACTTCTTTTTCTACTTCTTCTCTAGTTTTACCATATGTCTTTCTAGAATATTCTATTATTTCTTGACTATAAGATATAGCTGGCCTCTCTATTGGCTTTAATCCTACAGCAGAAAATGGCTTTGATCCTACAGAATCTATCATAAGCCGAAGATACATTTGAAAAGCAGAAAGATTGACAATATTGTCTGCAGAAAAGACAGGAGCAAACTCTTTTTCAAAAACTTGTGCATCTGTAGCCCCTACTCGAAATGTGACCATAGTCCCTACATTTCCAAATACGGCAGATTTTACATCGGTAGTCATTTGATCTATATACTGATGAGCTACAGTAAGAGCAAGCTGATACTTTCTAGCTTCAGAAAGAATACTGGTAAAGCTGTCGTTTACAAAGTTTTGAAACTCATCTATATAAAAATAAAATGGAGGCAATTCTTGCACTTTATAAGGGTCGACATCGGCACGACTCATAGCTGCCAAATATATTTTAGTGATAAGAAGCGATCCGAGCAAATTAGCATTTCCTTCTCCTGTTTTACCTTTTGAAAGATTGATAATCAAAATCTTTCTATTGTCCATAACTTCACGAATGTCAAAGCTAGTTTTCTTTTGGCCTATAATATTTCTTATTAAAGGATTGGAAGCAAATTGGCCAATTTTGTTTTGTATAGCTGGAGCTGCTTCTTGCTGATATCTTTCTCCTGCTTTAGCAAACTCTTCTGTCCAAAAAGATTTTACCGAAGGATCTTGAATATTGTTTACTATTTTACGGCGATAATCTTTATCACTAAGCATTCTGTTTATACCCATAAGAGTTTCGCCTTCTGTTTCAAGTAAAGAAAGAATAATATTTTCTAAAATGTATTGCATTCTGTCAGAAAACTTTTCTTCACCAAATACTTTTTTAAAAGATGCCATAAGGCCATTGGCTACCAAATGCCTTTTACTAATATCTACTTTTTCTAAAACATTTAAAGCTACTGGATATTCTGTATCAAATGGTGCAAAATAAATAACATCTTTTTTCCTATGTTCTGGCACAAAATCTAAAAGCTTTTCAGCAGCAGAGCCATGCGGATCAATAAAAGCAAGACCTTCACCATTTTGCAAGTCTTGTATAGCCATATTTTCAAGTAGAGTAGACTTTCCCATACCACTTTTTCCGATAATATAGGTATGCTTGTTTCTATCTTTTGCTTTTATACCAAAGCGGACCATCTTATTACGATAGTCTATACTACCCATATAGGTTATCCTTTCTCCATCAGCTATATATTCTTTTTTTATTTCTTCTTTAGCTTCTTCTGCCATAATATTCTAATAATATTATAGCATTAAAATTTTTATTTATTTTTTGTAAAACCTATACCAAGCTCTTTTAGATGTTTTTCACTTGTAGGAGCCGGAGTTTGAATTAAAAGATCTTTACCTTCTCCTGTTTTTGGAAAAGCTATTACCTCTCTTATATTTGGCTCATTCATAAGTATCATAATAAGCCTATCAAATCCCCAAGCTATACCTCCATGCGGTGGAGTACCACTACGAAAAGCTCTTAGCATATGGCCAAAATTGCTCTCTATTCTCTCTTCGCTATAACCCAAAATTTCTAATACTTTTTTAAGATCTTCGGCTTTATGATTTCTAATAGATCCGCCACCTAGCTCATAGCCATTCATAATAATATCGTATTGCTGAGTGATAATTTCTCCAATATTTTTCTTTTCATAAAGATCTTGCATTTGCTCTTCTTTTGGTCTTGAAAATGGATTGTGGGTAAATGTCCATTCGCCTTCTGCTTCTGGATCATCTGTATTAGCTGTTTTTTCAAAAAATGGAAAGTCTATTACCCAAAGAAATGCCAAAAGATTTTCATCATCTTTATCTTCTCTTAGGTCTGGCCTATCTACTCCATACTTTTCCATAGCTTCTTTATAAGTCATTACTGGGAAAGGGATTTGCTGTATTCTTTTTTCTGGAAAAAGCTCTTTTACCATTTTTATCAAAATTTCTTCATTTACTTTTCTTACTTCTTCGGCTGTCACAAAACTCATTTCAAGGTCTAGCTGAGTAAACTCTGGCTGTCTATCACCTCTTGTATCTTCATCTCGCATACATTTTGCAAATTGAAAATATCTTTCTAGTCCCCCGCTCATAAGTAATTGCTTGTATTGCTGAGGAGATTGAGGTAAAGCATAAAAGCTTCCAGGAGAAAGCCGGCTTGGCACTATAAAGCTTCTTGCTCCTTCTGGTGTAGGATTGGTAAGAATTGGAGTTTCTACTTCTACAAAATCTCTATTCAAAAACTCTTTTCTTAAAAAGTTTTGAACTTTACTTCTTACTCTCAATATCTCTTGTATTCTAGGCCTTCGCATATCGAGATACTTTTTTTCTAATCTTACTTCTTCACTTATTTCTTTACCATCTGTAGAAATATTAAAGGCTGGAGTCTCGGCTTCATTTAAAACTTTAATATTCAAAACTTCTAGCTCTAGCTCGCCATTTACTACTCCTTCCTTTTTATTTCTTTCTGGCCGCTCATTAACTTTCGCCTTTACTTCTACCACCCACTCTGGTCGCAAAATATTTGCCACTTCCATAGCTTCAGCATTGCCTGGCAAAACTACAGCTTGAGCTTTGGCTGAAAAATCTCGTATATCTAAGAAAATAAGTTTACCCTGATCTCTTCTTACATCTATCCAGCCTTTTACTAAAACTTCCTCACCAATATGCTCTTTTAAATTTTTTATTAAAGTTCTCATACTTTTTTGCTTTCTTTTTGCGCAGTGAATGGGATTCGAACCCACGACCCCCGCCGTGACAGGGCGGTGCTCTAACCAGCTGAGCTACCA
>CAYMRR010000012.1:0-12673 GCA_964393005.1 uncultured Candidatus Saccharibacteria bacterium | reverse complement strand
AAAAAAAATGGCTTTATGGTAATATTTCAAAATAATTAAACAAATTTATGGCTAATATTTGTCCAGCATGCGAAAAAAGTTCAAAAATGGTAGGAAACTATTCTAATAGAGTCCGTGCTACAAAGTTTAATCCTACAGGAAAGAAAAGAAAATACCCAAATCTTCAATGGGCTAGAATTCCTAATGGTCCTAGAGTAAAGCTTTGTACCAGCTGTATTAAAAAAGGTGTCCACCTTAATGTAGCAGCAGAATAACAATTTTAAAACAAAATCACCTCAAAAAGAGGTGATTTTGTTTTATTTACTTTTCTGAATTTCTAAATTTTTCCCATCTGTCTTAAAAAGAATATTTCCATCTTCTATAGTATTTAAAATATTTTTACTATATTTTTCTAAAATTTCTAAAACTTCCTTTTTGGGATGTCCGTAGCTATTATCTTTGCCGGCACTTATTATAGAATATTTTGGTTTTAAGCTTTTAAGAAAAGCTTCTGAATTTCCTGTATTTGATCCATGATGCGAAGCTTTATAGACTGTAAGATTTTTTAATTTTTCTTCTAAATATTCTTTTTCTTTAGGAAAGCAGAGAGGTAAATTAAAAAAGATTTTCTTTTCTACTTCTACCCCAATATCTCCTGTAAACAAAAAACTGTATTCATGAAAAATCAATAACCCTACTATAGAATTATCATTGCTATCATTTTTTATTAGAGCATTTTGTATTGGATGTAAAATATATAAAGTTGGACTTTCTTTATTTTCTCCCAATACTATTTTATCTCCACAATTTGCTACTAAAATATTTGCTTCTTCTTTTTCTTTTACTTTTTTAAAAACTTCTTCTTTTACAGGACTTTCATTAAAAGTATCGCCATTTTCTAAAATATTTAAAACTTTATATTTTGGTAATAAATAATTAAACCCTGCTATATGATCCGAATCTGGATGAGACATAATAATAAGATCCAATTTTTTCTCAAAAATAGAAATAGATTTTTCTAATTGTCTAACCACCTCATCACTAGGTCCTGCATCTATTAAAATTTTTTGATTATTAGGAGTTGTTATAAGAATAGAGTCACCTTGCCCAACATCTAAAAACTTTATTTCTAACTTTTTTTCTTTTTCTAAATTTAGAAAGATAAAAAATAATATAAAAAATAATAAAATTATTAAAGCAGTAAAAAATAAACGAGAATAATTTTTAAAAAATATTTTCAATTTATATTTGTATTTAAAAATTAAATCTTTTAAATCTTGGTTTTGCATAATTTTATTTTAATAATTTTCTAAAAGTTTTTTAATGGTGTGTCTTTTGTTTTCAAAATAAATATAAAAGATGAGTATAAAATAAAAAATAAGCATAAAAGAAAATGAAAAATTATTTTTTATTTCACTTGCAGGCATAGCAGCTAAATAATTAGTTAACCCAAAAATATATCTAGCAAAAATATAAGAAAGGTAAGCAAGCAAAATACTTATACTAGGCAAAAAATAAGAAAACACTAATACTAAAAAAGCCAGCAACATGACAATAGGTATAAAAGGTAAAACTAAAATATTAGCAAAAAGCCCAAATAAAGAAATACTTCCAAACTTAAAAGCTATATAAGGTAAAACAGAGATCTGTGCAATAAGAGTAATTTTTAAAATATCAAAAATATTTTTTATAATTTTATCTTTAAAAGAAAGATCTTTTTCTTTTAAATCTTCTTTATTCCATTTTTTCCAAAATCTATAATTATCAAAAATAGGAGAGAGATAAAGGATGCCAAAAGTAGCTAAAAAAGAAAGGTGAAAAGATATATCACTTACCGCTATTTTTGGACTAAATATCATCATAAAAAAAGCAACTAAAAATAAAATTTGTTTAGCTGCATATTGTTTACCAAATAAAAATGATAATAAAAGTACACTCCCCATAATACCAGCTCTTAAAATAGATGGGCCACCTCCAACAAAAATAATAAAGACTATTATAGAGCTAATAGTAAGAACAATTCTCCATTTTAATCTAATCTTTAAATTTAAAAATATAAAAAATAAAAAACTTATAAGTATAGTAATATTAAATCCTGAAAGGACTATAAGGTGAGAAAGTCCTGAAACTCTAAAATTTTCTAATTCTTTTTTAGAAAAAAGAGAGTCATCGCCAAGAGTGGTGCCTGCTGAAAGAGCAGCTGACTCACGAGGAGATAGTGAATCTAATTTTTTTACAAAATCTACTTTTATATTTGCTAATTTATAAAGACCTTTTTTAAAAAAGCTAAATCCCTTTTCTCTCTTTTCTAAAACTTTTATTTTTGGAAAAGAAATTTCTCCATTTATCTTTCTTAGAGAATTTAAAGTTTCAGTGCTGTAAGAATTAAAGACTTTTTCTCCTTCTATCACCTTTGGTAATATTGTATTTTCTACTATTACTTTTCCTTCTATTTCTAGATAATCTCCTATTTTATATTCTGGGATTTTGTGAGTAATAAGTTTTAGTTTAAAAGAAGTTTTACTTTCTTTATCTCTTTCTAATTCTAAAAAAATTTGCTGAGACTTTTCTGTAAAACTTATTTTACTTATTTCTCCTCTAAATACTTTTTCTTCTTTTATAAAAGATTCAAAAGCTTGCCTTTCTTCGACAGCTTTACTTAGTGAAGCTTGGCCTAGCAAAATACCTAAAGATAAAAATAAAAATAAAAAACTAAGTAAAAGAGGTATTTTATTTTTATAGACTCCAAAATTTTTCTTAGAAAATTTATAAATTAAAAAATTAATTAGAGCTAAAAAAAGAGAGAGGAAAAAAATTTGACTAGAAAAATTTAAAATATATGCTAAATTAATTCCTATAAATAATCCTAAAGTGGCAAAGATTATCTGCTCTAAATACATAATTTTGTTTAAAGCTTGTCGGCTGCAATAGTGGCAAGTTCGTCAGCTATTTCATTTCCTTTTATTCCAGCATGGCCTTTTACATATTCAAATTTGATTTCTGAAAAATTGTTTTTTAAAAGTTTTTGATTAATAGAATTTTTTAATTCTAAAAGCTCAAGCCAAAGATCTTTATTTAAAACTGGTTTTTTGTTTGCAGTTTTCCAATTATTCTTTTCCCAATTTTTTATCCAAAGAGTAATACCATTTTTAACATAGCTAGAGTCAGTAAAAATTTTGATTTCTACTTTTTCATTTTTTAAAATCTTGGCTAAATTTTTCTTAATAAATGAAAGCCCTTTTATTGTAGCTGTGAGCTCCATTTGATTGTTAGTAGTATCTTTTTTATTTCCTGAAAGCTTTGAAGTATAAAGCTTGTCTTTTCTCATTTCAATATACACTCCCCAGCCCCCCTTACCAGGATTTCCTCTACTTGCGCCATCGGTATACAAAACTAGTTTCATAAAAATATTTTAGCATAGATTAAAAACTATTTTAAAAATTTAACCAAAACATCTTTTCTAAAACTATCGGCTTCTATATTTACAAAAAATTCTTTTTGAGAAAGTAGAAACTCTTCTCTCTCTTCTTTAGCAAAAAACTCTATAGCTCGGAGACCATTTATATTAATTTCTAAATGCTCTTTCTTTTTACCAAATCTTTTGGAAGACAAAATATGATTTTCTTTAATTTTTATTCTAAAAACTATTTTAGGATTTTCTGTTCCAAACGGAGCAAAAATTTTTATTTCTTCTAAAAGATTTTTATTTATTTTTTCTAATTCTATATCTATAAAATCTTTTGACTCTATTTTCTTTTTTTCTTTTTCTAAGTTAGAAACTTTTTTCTTTTCTCTTTTTTTATAAGCTTTTAAAAAGTTTTGAAATTTTTCTAAATTATCTTTATGTAAAGCAAATCCACCAGCCGCCTCATGTCCTCCAAAATTTTCTAAAAGGTCTTGGCAAGCAGTCATTATCTCTACTACATTTTCTCCATCTTCTATCCCTCTTACAGAACCTTTTAAAATCTCTTCATCTTCCCCTCTTCCCCAGACAAAAGTAGTCTTGCAAGTTTCTTCTGCGACTTTGCTTGCAATAAGCCCAAGTATGCCTGGTGTCCAATTTTTATTTCCAAGTAAAAGTATATTTTCTTTTTCTAATTTTTGAAAATCTATACTACTAGTAGCAAGACTAGTTTCTCTTTTTCTTTCGTCATTATACTCTTCTAATAATTCTGCATAAAGCAAAGAATTGTCATTTTGAAGTAAAGCATAAAAAGCATCTTTTGGATTAGCCATCCTAGAAGCTGAATTGATACGCGGAGCTATATAAAAAGCTATATCATCTTCAGAAATGTTTTTTTGAATTATTTTACTATTTGCTAATATTTTTTGAAGGCCTGGCCTTTTACTTTTTTTTAAAACAAGTAACCCATATTTTGCTAAAAGTCTATTTTCATTTTTAAGTGGAACTAAATCTGCAATAGTAGAAATGCCTACCATATCAAGTAGCCACTTTTCCCAGCCATCCGCCACTTTAAAATCTTTTCGATATTTATTAAGAAAAGCATTTACCAGCTTCCAAGCTGTAGCAGCACCAGAGAGAAACTTTTCTTCATAATTATCATCTTCTTGCTTAGTATTAATTATAGAAAAAGCTTTAGGGAGAATTTGTTTTCCTTTTTCATCTAAAATAGGTAAGTGATGGTCAGTAACAATAATATTTATATTATTTTCTTCAGCAAAAGCTATTTCTTCTAAATTGGTAATACCTATATCTACTGTAATAATAAGTGAGACTTTTTCTTTTATAAAATTTTCTATAGCTTTTTTATTTAGCCCATATCCTTCTTTATGCCTGTCTGGTATATAGACTGAAAAATTTTTATAATTTATTTTTTCAAAAAAATCATTTAATATTACAGCTCCTGGTATACCATCACTATCATAATCGGCATAAATAATAATATTTTCCCCTCTCTCTATACCTAGCTTTATTCTCTCTATACTTTTTTCTATATCTTTTATATTTAAAGAATCAAGCAAATCTCTCTCCCAATTTGGAGATAAAAATTTTTCTACTATTTCTTTATTTTCTAAATCAAAATTTTTCTGTAACAATATTTTCTTTTGCAATTCTGAAAGAGTCATAATCTTAATACAGATTATAACAGCTTTCTTGCGACTTGCTAAATTTTTTATTTTTGTTATATTTTAAAAAGTTCTTTAACCCTTTAACAGTTTTAAAAAATGAATAGGAAAAGATTTGGTTCACTAAGAGTAGAAAAAATTATTTCAGATTTTGACAAATTTGTCAAAACTAAAACAAACTCTAAGGAAAAAGCTTCCAAAACATATACCGCAGTAGAAATACTAAGATGGTATATTCAAGTGGAAAAAGTAACCCTTAGAAAAAAGCAACTTTTTCCTCTTTGGAAGAAAATAGCTAGAGCTACAGCTGGCCCGGGATATGTAGATAAAGGTGAATATCCAAAACATTTTCAAAAAGCAAATGAAATACTATTTAAGTCTACTTCAAGACCTTTTGCTTTTAGATAAGCTAGCTTAAAAAGTAAAAACCGCCACAATTAATTTTGTAGCGGTTTTATTTTTATTTTAAACTCTAAACTTTTTCTTTATCTCCCCTATTTCTATTTCGTTTAGATTTTCCATTTTTCCTTTTCCAGAATTTGCTAAATTTTCTAATTCTTTTAGATCTAATTTGTTTAGCTCGAGAACCCTTTTTTCCAAATAGTCTTCTTTGTTTTTATTAGCATCTTCTATAGTTTCATAAAAGAGTGCATGGAGAATATATCCTATTTTCTTACCTGGCTTTTCTTTTAAAATCTCTTTTATTTTTTCTCCATCTATTTTTAAAGTCTTTAGTGAAACAGGGTTACGAAGAGCTTCTTCTATCATGCTTTCAAATTTACGAAGCCTGTACGGTTCTTCTTTTTTGGTACCTGATCCTACCCTGTCACAAATTCGAAGTTTCACCAAATCCCAAATATTTTCTTCACCAATATTTACTATTAATCTTCGTACTGATGAGAGAGTGATTTTTTCTGGATCAGAAAAAAACATATGATAGCGGACAAGCTTTGATACTTTTTCTACTATATTTTTAGGAAAACTTAAGCTTTCTAAAAATTTTTTAGTTATCCTTTCTCCTACTACTTCATGCCCATAAAAAGTGTAATCTTTTTTATTTTCATCAAATCTTCTAGTTTTTGGTTTGCCGATATCGTGAAACAATACAGCAAGCCTAATCTCTAAACTAAAATCTTTTTCTGCTGCATAATTTAAAGCTCGCAAAGAATGCTCAAAAACATCAAAAGTGTGATGTCCATTTTGTTCTATTCCTACAGAATTTTTTAATTCTGGTGAAATATATTCTAAAAGATTTAATTTTTCTAAAAGAATAATTCCTTGCATTGGATTTTTAGAATTTATAATTTTTATAAATTCATCTCTTATTCTTTCTTTTGAGATTTTAGATAAATTTTTTGATAATTTAAATATGGCTTCTAGTGTTTCACTAGAGATAACAAAGTCTAATTGTACAGAAAATCTTATAGCTCGGAGCATACGAAGAGCATCTTCTCCGAATCTTTCTTCAGCTACTCCTACTGTTTTTATAATTTTGTCGTTTATATCTTTTTGTCCATTATAAATGTCTACAATTTTGTCGTTTACAATATCGTAGGCTATAGCATTCATAGTAAAGTCTCTTCTTTTCAAATCTTCTTCTATAGACTTTCCCCATTTCACACCAGAAGGTCTTCGAAAATCTTTATACTCTTCTTCTTTTCTATAAGTAGTAACTTCTACAATTTTAGAAACTTCTTGTGTTTCACTTTTTGTATTCCTAATTTTTACACCAACTGTACCAAATTCATTTTCATAAACCGTTTCATCTTCTCCAAAAATTTTTATAATTTCTTCTGGAGTAGCATTTGTGGTCATGTCCCAATCTTTGGGAGTTTTGTTTAAGAATAAATCTCTCACACATCCACCAACCAAAAAACTCTCAAAATTATTTTTAGATAATTCTTGAGATACAAATACAATATCTTTAGGAATATTATTTTTATCTATTTCTTTTTCGAAGAGATAAGACATAAAAGTTAAAAATTATTCAACATCAGTTTCACCATCAAAGTGCTCTTCTACTGCTTCTTCTTTTGTAGCATGAATAGTACCTTTTTTATGTTCTGGTTTTGCATAGATAGAGTAAAGTTTTAATTCTTCTTCTCCAGAATTTATAATATTGTGTTTTACACCTCCTGGGACGATAACAATATCATCATCTTTCATTTCATGTGCAACATCGTTTAACATGGCGGTAGCTTTTCCGCTTTCTATTCTAATAAATTGATCAATGTCATCATGAATCTCTTCTCCAATATCTTTTCCTACTGGAATATTCATAACTACAAGCTGCATATTTTTTGCAGTAAATAAAACTTTTCTAAAATTATTATTTTCTAATGTTTCTTTTTCTATATTTACAATGTATGTCATATTTTTATTTATTTAGATTAATTAATTATTAGTAATATTTATATTATAAAGCATAAATTATAAAAGACATTTTATAAACGACATTTTTAATTTATTTTTATAAACGACATTTTTTAAAAAATAGTTTCTTATGAAACTTATTTTAATTTGTCTTTTTAATTTTCTTTATTTTAGTGCCTCCGCCAGGATTCGGTCACCAAACATAGTCGCTTTGCTCCTTGTTTCTCGACCCCGGCTTCACTATCTCATTCGCTTTGCTCATGGCTTCGCAGATAGTGAAGTTCAAATCCTCTCGGAGGACAAAAATATACTCCATAAATGCTCTGCATTTATTTCGTTATTTTAGTGCCTCCGCCAGGATTCGAACCCAGAACAGCGGTTCCGAAGACCGATGTGATATCCATTTCACCACGGAGGCAACTATATATAGTTTAACAAATTTTAATTATCTTTGCACAAAAGAAAAAACATTTTTGTGCGGCGTAAGGGAATCGAACCCTTGTCTTCTGCTTGGAAGGCAGACATTCTACCATTAAACCAACACCGCAATAAAATTATTTTATCATAAATAAAAAGAAAATAAAAGCAAAACAAAAAACCACTTAAAGTGGTCTTTGTATTTATTTTAAGCGCAAATTTTCTCAATTATATCATAGCAAGTATTACTAATAAAGTCAAGTCTTTTTTATTAATAATTCAAAATTATTCCATTATCTAAAACAATACTTCCATGACACCCTAAAAGACTTTTTGCCTTAGCTAAAGAAGATTGATAAAAGTTTCCTGTAGGATTAGAAAGTCCCCACGGATTTAAAACTTGAGAAGCATATTTAACCTGAAAAGCTTTTGTAGCTTCTGCTGTCATAGATCCAAAATATCCTGTAATAGGTAAATTGGCATCTACTTCTTTATTTAAGAAAGCTTGTATAAGTTTTACAATATTTGGATCGTTATCTAAAGACCCTGCTTGCAAATTACTTATTAAAGAATCACAAGTATAAATAATTCTAGGCTCTTCGGGATTTGGAGACATAAAGTATCCACTAGGTGCAGGAGAATAATTTGTACCAACAGAAGAACCAGCATTGCTATTAATATTTACACTAGATCCTGGTGGGAGTACTGTATTAGTATTTCCTGAACTAGTATTATTATTTTCTTCTATTGTATTATTTTCATTTGTATTTTCATTAGTCTCTGGAAGATTTGTATTTTCTGCATCACTAGTATCTGGCACAAATACTATTTCTGGGGCAGAAGGAAATACTATAGCTGGAGGTAAAGGTAATACTCCACCCCCTCCTGTTGAAGGTTTTTCGACTGGTTTCTCAGCTGGTTTTGGAATATCTAAACCATCACTTTTATAAACTTTTTCTAAGTTGCTACTATTATAAGCTCTGGGAATTATTTCGAAAGTTATAGTTTTTCCTAAATCTTCACTACCAAGCTTATAAGTATTTTGATTTGCTCCTATTATAGCTGCTCCATCTCTATACCAACCAAATGTTGTGCCAAACTCTCTATCCCCTTCTTTATCTATATAAGTATAGCTTCCAGTTAGAGTGCTTCCTACTTCTAAACTTTCATAGCTAATATTTATATTTTTAGCTTCTGGAGACAAGTCTTCATAAAGATAAATATATCTATCTCCTGATACCCATGGGTCTCCTGGGTCTTCTCCAAATTCCTGACCTACAACTATAGCCCTAGCCCCATCATCTGAAATCTTTGGTGCTGACACTGGAAATTCCCAGCCTGGATTTACATTTTCCCAAGTATTTCCAGAATCAAAAGAAGCATAAAGGTCACGTCTCGATTCTACAAACATAGTTTTACCATTAGCTGAAACACTGGCATTAAACCATTCCTCTCTCCCTAAACCATTTACCTTTTTCAAAGTATTTCCATAATCATGAGATATTAGAACATCATTATGTGAGCTAGCTATTAAAATAGTAGCTCCATCGCTAGACATATCTATACCAGTCCAATGCCTTTTGCCTAATTCCGTTTTTTGAATCCAAGTTTGCCCGCCATTATTAGAAATAGATAAATAATTTTCTGTTTCATTTGTAGGCTTTGCTTTCAGTATTACTGAAAAGTCATCAGACACAGCTTTAACTCCTATATCTATCTCTCCAAAAAAGAAAGGCCATATCTCTTTTTTTGGTTTTGTTTCTATAAAAAGATTTAGAAAATATTCTTCTAATTCTTCTTCTTGCATATGGCTAAAATCTGTATCAGGAGAAACTCCTACACTTTCTAACCAATCCATGACAAACTCTTCATAATCTAAAATATTCCAAGTCTCACCATAATCATTAGAGATTTTTAAATAAGGATAATAACTCTCACCAATTATCTGATAGTCTATGAAAATTATTTCAGATCCATCTTTAGACATATCAATGTGTTCTCTATTCCATCCGTTTCCAGAAGAAACTTTTTCAATCCAAGTTTCACCTAAATCTCTAGAAATATTTAAATAATGATCTCCACTAAGCTCTAAAAGAGTAGATCCGTCTCCTGAAATATCAAAATCATCAATATTGCTCCTTCCTAAATTGGTTTTAGTCCATTTACTTTTCCCTAGGAATACAGTCTTTGTTTCTGAATATACTTTTTCTATATCATTTTCAGCATAAAGTCTATAATGCAAAAAGCTATCTACTGGGAGATTTTCTAATAAAAGATCAAACATATCGGTAGAGAAATAGTCTTCTAAATAGTCTGAAGCTTTTTCTTCTATTTTACTTGGGAAAACTGTACAAGGATTAGGGTTTTCTGAAATACAATATTCTACTCCTCTATTTATATGACTTCCTAAAACAAAACCTGTAATAGCTGCTAAATTAGACGAATCTCTTTCAAAGAAAACGCTTTTAACACTAAAAGGGGAAATTATACCGAGTTCTTGATTATTATTTGACGCTAAAAAGGTTTTACCATCATCTGAAAAACTGGTATCTGTAATCCTAGAATAAGATCCTTCTATTCCTATCCAAGACTTTCCTAAATCTTCAGAGAAAATAGTAATATCATCTCCAAATAAAAATATTTTTTCAGCATTTGGAGAAATTGCTACATGATTTAAATAAATAAATTCTGGAATATCTACTTTTTCCCAAGTCTCTCCATAATCTATAGAAATATAAGCTCCATAATTACCAAATTGAGAAAAACTTCCTCTTTCTTGAAAATTTGGATAAGAAGTAGCCATTAAAACTTTTCCATTAGCTGAAGATGCTACCGAACTCCACATATTATTTTCCAAAGATTCTACTTTATTCCAAGTAATTCCTGAATTTTCTGATAAAAATATGCTTCCCCCTTCCCAATTATCATCATTGTCAGAAGCCAATATAAGCCTAGCCCCATCGGCCGAAACTGCTATACTAGTCCAAAAAGCTCTCCCTGCCCCTTTTCTCTCAGCCCAAGTCTCTCCACTATCAAAAGATGTATAAATATATCCTCCACTCCAATCATTGCCAGATTTATCTGTGACAAATATTTTATTTCCATCTCGAGACATAGCAATAGAACTCCAAAATCTATCACCTAAAAACTCTTGCTCTGTCCAAGTTCTACCTCCATCTTGAGAAATTTGTACATACTGACTTTCTGCTATTAATGCTATTTTTTGTAAATTTGAAGACGAGACCATGTGATGGTCGGAATAAGTACTATAATAATTATTTGAATTAGAATAATAAAAAGGATTATCGCTTAGCCATTCCGGCTCCATAAAATCTACTATTTTAATTATTTCACCATAAAATAAACCTATTATACTTTTTCCATCTCCTGACACATTTGCAGCAGAAGATTCTCCCATACCCATAAATTCAGTAAAAGTTAGTTTTGAAGTTGCTAAAGATGTATATTTAATATCCTCATCATCTTCTATATAAAATCTATAATGTATATAAGAGTTTGGTGTTAAATCATTTAATACTATATAAAATTCATCTTCATAAAATGGTCCAACTTCACTATCTTCTATTTTTATAAGAGAATTTTCATTGCAAGGGTTTTTAGAATCTCCAGTTAAGCAATACTCTACTCCTCTTTTTTCATGTGGGCCGTCTACATAGCCTATTAAAACAGCAGTTTTTGGATTTTCTAATAATACAAACCCTTTATAAACCTTTGCGGGAGCTTTTGAATGAAGCCCATCATACTGAGTTAATACAAAAACCTTATTTCCATCTCCTGAAATAGTTATATCTTTAATCCAGCTATATGTATAGAAACCATCTTGGTTTTCATTATACCAAGTTTCTCCAAAATCTGAAGAAGAGTAAACTTCTCTATTGTTTGAAGAAACTAAAATATCATTACCAGAGTTTGAAATTGCTATAGATAGATAACGTCCATAAAAATATTCATTGTTTAAATTAGTATTTTTTTTCCAAGTTTCTCCAAAATCTGAAGAATAATAAAGACTTCCATAATCTTCTGAATCTGAAGCAGCTATTTTTGAGCCATCTCCAGAAATAGCTATATAAGCCCAATCTTTATTTCCTGCTTCTAAAAGTGGATTCCAAGTATCTCCTCCATCATCTGAATAGTAAATATATCCACCTTCTCCATATTCACCAAAATAATCTGTAACTACCATTTTTGATCCATCTTGAGACATTGCCGCAATTCCCCACGCTCTTTGTCCTGCATTAGTTAGTTTATTCCAAGTTTCTCCAAAATCTTTAGATAAAAGTAAATATCCTTCATCTTCTCCCATAGGGTTTTCTCTAGGACTTTCTATAGCTAATATAGTATTACCATCACCAGAAATAGCAGCATTCATCCAAAATTTTTGCCCAGCATTAGTTCGTTTTATCCAAGTTTCTCCAAAATCTGAAGAAGTATAAATATAATCTCCTGTCTCACTTAAAATAGTCCCATTATATATATGGTCTCTTGCTACAATTATCATTTTAGAACCATCATTAGAGACTTTTACTGTACTCCAGTCTTTAGAGGGTAAACTAGAAATCATTTCCCAATTCTCTCCAGAATCTAAGGAGACTATTATGTGTCCATAAGGACTAGACTCTCCTTCATATCCACCTCCCCTCATAGGATACTCTACACCTTCAGCATAAAGTAAAACACTACCATCATAAGATGAAGCTATAGAAGATCCTGGCTGACCATTATAAAAAATACTTTTCCAAACATTTGCTGCTAAAGAAATTTTAGCAATTGAAAAAAAGAAAGTAAAAATAAAGGT
>CAYMRR010000011.1:12435-14200 GCA_964393005.1 uncultured Candidatus Saccharibacteria bacterium | reverse complement strand
TGGATTTTATAAGTAGGGAGATAAAATTTGGAAAAGAGTATCGTTGTGCTAATGTTACAGGTAATTTTAAAAATGCAGATTTAGATAATTATAATTTTCTTTCTCAATTAAGAGTGATAGATGGAGAATGTAATGCCATATCTGTTATACCTCAAGAAAACCCTTCTTCTAGAATAGTGTTTTATTCAGATCTAGAAAACCACTCTATCAATGTGGCGTCTTATGTTAAAAACAATAGTACCAATGTGTATTCAAAAATAGAAGATATTACTCTTACTTCTCTAGACTTTGTAGTAGATAATTTTTCATTTAGACTTTTAGGTTTATCTAATAATGATTATTTACAACCGCGAGTCGAAATATATTTATCTGGGATTTTAAATGTTTTATATGATTCAAAAACAAAAGAAACTATTGTAAGTAGCATGTCAGCTCAAACAGTGGTGACTCAAAGAATTTTAGATAATTAAAAAGATTATGAAATTATTTTTAATAAAAAAAATTAAAGGATTTACACTAATAGAAGCTTTGGTTTCTATGGCTATAATATTAGTAGCTGTAGTAGCTCCTTTAGGATTTATTTCTAATGCTATAACAGTAAACAAAGAAGGGAGAGATAGAGTTGTAGCCTCTTTTTTAGCAGAAGAAATCGTAGAAAATTTTAGAGCTTATAGAGATGCTTTTATTCTTTCTTGTAAAGATATAAATTATAGTACTGGAGTTTGTACTTATGCTGGATCAAATATTACTATTAGTAGCTCAATTCTTCAAGATACCAGCGATCCTATGACTATAGCTTGGAATATTTTCTTAGAAAGGTTAGATAGAGCAAGCCTTCTTACTGCTTCAGATGTTTATTTTGATAATGACTCTTTTTATTTTAATAGTTTACTAGCTCCTACCAGTAAACCAGCTTGCAGTACTTTAAAGTACAGCTCTGTTTATGGTTATAATTGTAACAATCTTGGAACTAATACTAATTTTAGAAGAATTACTAAACTTACCAAAGTTTCTCCTACTATTCTAAAAATAGAAGTAGAAGTTATTTATACAAAACCAAAGCCTTATTTAAATAAGTCTAAATCTGTAAAAGTAATAGATTATATATATGAAAGATAATTTTTTAAAAAAAATAAATAAACAAAATCAAGATGGCTATATTTTAATATTCACTTTAATAGTTATGTCTATTATACTTTTTACATCTTTGTCTATTTCTAAAATAATAGAAAAAGAAGTATTTTTTACTCGTTTAACATCAAATAGTAGAGAAGCCTATTTTGCTGCAGATAGTGGAATAGAATGTGCTCAGTATATAGACAATGTCTTAAGAGATAATGCTTATTCTATATCTTTAATTTTAAACTCAGTTACCGGTACTCCTAAAAATGATTTTTTAGATAATGCTAAAGACAATGTATTTTTTGCTACAAGCAGTATACCTGAAACTTTAATGACAAATGCTAACTTTACTCAAAAAATATTCTGTAGTAGTGATGGTAGTTATAATAGAGTATTTTATGAATCAGCCAAAACAGATGAAGAGATAGGATATGTACCTACCAGAAATCAGGTTTTAGAATATTTAAATTCCAAAAACCCACGTTCTTCTTATACTATTTCAGGAAATGATGAAGAAGCTACCACTACTTTTTCTTTTGTTTTAAAAGATATAAATGAAGATGGAGTTAGTATAAATAGATGTGTTATAGTAGATTTTTATAAAAAAAGAAGTCCTGTAACCAATATTACTACAAAATACACT
>CAYMRR010000011.1:4813-12425 GCA_964393005.1 uncultured Candidatus Saccharibacteria bacterium | reverse complement strand
AAGTATAAATAGCTATATTTAAATAATCGTCTAAAAATACACTATTATTTCTACCGGATTTTCTAGTTGTTTATTAAATAATCCAAATACTATAAGCAGAACTATAGAACAATATTCTACCAATTAGGAGTTAATTTTAAGGTCAAGATTTGATATAATCAGTAAATGAAATACAGAGAAAATAGCGCCAAAAATAGAATTTTAGAATTAAGAGAGATAATAGTAAAGCATCAGCATCTCTATCATGTTTTAGATAATCCTGAAATAGAAGACAGTGTTTACGACTCTTTATTTGAAGAGCTTTTAAAATTAGAAAAAGAATATCCTGAATTTCAAGATAAAAATAGCCCTACTGAAAGAATAGGTGGAAAAGTTTTAGAAAAGTTCATAAAAGTAAAACATGATATAAAGCAGTGGAGCTATGATGACGCTTTTACTTTTTTAGATTTAAAAAACTGGGAAGATCGTAATTTAAATATTTTAAAAAAAGAAAATATTTTAAAAAATTTTTCTTATATTACAGAACTAAAAATAGACGGCCTTAAAGTAATACTTACTTATAAAGATGGTCATCTAGAAAGAGGTGCTACAAGAGGAGATGGAGAAATAGGGGAAGATATTACAGAAAATGTAAAAATGATAAAATCTATACCTTTAGTTTTAAAAGAAAAAGTATCTGTTACTGTTATGGGAGAAGCCTGGATAAGTAAATCTAGTTTAGAAAAAATAAATAAAGAGCAAGAAAAAGCCAATCTAAATAAATATGCTAATACTCGAAATTTGGCTGCGGGCACTCTTCGTCAGCTAGATACAAAAGTGGTAGCTAAAAGAGATCTCAAATTTTTTGCTTATGATATAGAAGGAGAAGATTTTGACACTCAAGAAGAAGGTTTACTTTTTTTAGAAAGAAATAAATTTTTAGTAAATAAAGATTATAAAGTTTTTTCAAATTTAGAAGATATTGAAAAAATGTATTTGGATTGGAATAAAAAGCGAGACAAAGAAGAATTTGGCATAGATGGACTAGTAATAAAAATAAATGAAAAAGAGATATCTAGAGCTTTAGGATTTACTGCTAAATCTCCGAGAGCTGGAATAGCTTACAAATTTCCAGCCGAAGAAGTAGTGACAAAAGTATTAGACATTACTATACAAATAGGTAGGACTGGTGTGGCTACTCCAGTAGCAGAGTTAGAGGAAGTGCTGGTATATGGCTCTCATGTAAAGAGAGCTACACTTCACAATAGTGAAGAAATAGAAAGGCTTGATGTCCGAATAGGAGACACAGTTATAATCCGTAAAGCTGGAGATGTAATACCAGAGATAGTCTCTGTCATAAAAGAGCTTCGCTCTAAAAACAGTCAAAAATTTATAATGCCTAAAAACTGCCCTATTTGTAAAACTGTTTTAGAAAGAGAAAAAAGTAAGATAAATAAATCAGGATTTTCTGTAGGGCTTTATTGTAAAAATCCTAATTGTGAAGCCAAACATAGAGAATATTTTTCACATTTTGTTTCTAAAAAAGGATTTAATATAGAAGGTCTTGGAGAAAAAATAATAGATGAGTTTTATGATTTGGGTCTTATTAAAAATGTATTAGATATTTTTAAATTAAAAAAAGAAGACATAGAAGGGCTTGAAGGGTTTGGAGAAAAAAGTGCAGAAAATTTGATAAAAGCTATAGAAGATTCTAAAACTATACCATTACACAAATTTATATTTGCATTAGGTATTAGGCAAATAGGAGAAACTGTAGCTAAAGATCTGGTAAGAAATTTTAAAACTTTTGAAAATTTAGAAGATAAAATCTATTCTTTAATAGAAAAAGAAAATAATAAAACTTTTGTAGAATTAAAAGAAGATTTTGGAGTAGATGGTATTGGAGAAAAAAGTCTAACTTCTCTAATGGAGTATTTTAAAAATAAAAAGAATCAAGATTTTCTTAAAAAGATTTTAACTATTATTATCTTCTCAGATTTAGAAGAAAGAGAAGATTTAGAGAATTTAAAGCTAAAAGGCTTATCTTTTGTCATCACAGGCAAACTCTCTTCTTCGAGAGAAGAGTTTCAGAATATAATAGAGAAAGAAGGGGGTAAAGTTTCTTCTTCTGTTTCAAAGAAGACCAATTATTTATTACTCGGAGAAAATGAAGATAATAAAATATCTTCTAAAGAAAAAGCTGCTAGAGATTTTAGTGTAAAAATTATAAATGAAACTGAATTTTTAAAACTTTTAAAATAGCCAGTTTTTTGGTAGAATGGTAAAACAATTATGTCTAAAATTAATATAACAAAACAAGAATTAGAAAATATAGCTCATTTATCTAGAATCTCTTTAAGAGAAGAAGAAAAAGAAAAGTTTTTAGAAGAAATAAAAGATATTTTGAATTATACAGAAGAAGTATCTAAAATAGAAAATAAAAAAAATCAAATTTCTGGTGGAGAAAATTATAGCAAGCAATTTGAAAATGCTATAAATAAAAATACAATAAGAGATGATTTAATAACAAATAAAGCAAATGAATATACAGAAAGCTTACTAGAAAATGCTCCAGAGAGAGAAGATGCTTTTATTAAAGTTTCTCAAGTTTTAGATAAACATAAAAATTAATACTATGAAAACAGTTTTAGAAATTCATAAATCTTTAATAAATAAAGAAAAGTCTGTAAAGCAGATAGTAGAAGAATATAAGAGCAATATATTAAAATCTGAAAAAAGATTTAATGATAAAGTTTCTTCAGAAAATAATATAAATGCAATACTTAGATTTTTTTCAGATGAACTTATTAATACTCAAATAGCTTATGCAGAAAAACTTTTAGAAGAAGGTAAAGCCACCAAACTCACTGGTATTCCTATCATTATAAAAGATAATATTTTAGTAAAAGGAGAGACTATTTCAGCTGGGTCTAAAATGTTAAATAATTATACAGCTACTTATAATGCCAGTGTTATAGAGCTTTTAAAAAAGGCAGGAGCTATTTTGCTAGCCATTTCAAATATGGACGAATTTGCTATGGGTAGCTCAGGGGAAACTTCTTTTTATGGGGCAACCAAAAATCCTATAAATACTTCTTTAGTCTCTGGCGGTTCTTCTTCTGGGTCTGCAGCTTCTGTAGCTGCAAATTACGCTCCTTTAGCTTTAGGGTCTGATACTGGTGGATCTATCCGTTTACCGGCCTCATTTTGCAATTTAGTGGGTTTTAAGCCTAGTTATGGAATGGTTTCTAGAGATGGTCTTATAGCTATGAGTTCTTCTTTTGATCAAATTGGTCCTATAGCTAAATCTGTAGAAGAAGTTGAAGAAGTTTTTGAGATTATTTCTCAATACGACTCTAAAGATGCTACTAGTATTAAAAAAGAAATTAGAGAAAATAAGTCTAAAGTTGATAGTAATTCTCAAAAAATAGGTATTCCACAGATTTTAAAAGATGAGAAAGTTATAAAAGATATTGACCCTATTATTTTGAAAAATTTCAACGATCTTGTTTCTAAACTAGTAAAAGAAGGATACTCTATAGAAGAGATAGATATTCCTAATTTAGATAAAGCTTTGGCTATTTATTATATTATTAGCCCAGCCGAAATTTCTTCAAATATGGGAAGATATGATGGAGTTAGGTTTGGATATTCAGCAAATACTGGAGACACTATTCAAAATTTTATTGAGACTCGCACCGAAGGCTTGGGTCAAGAAGTGAGGAGGAGAATTTTACTTGGTACATATATTTTATCTACTGGACATTTTGATGCTCATTATAATAAAGCCATCTTAGCGAGAGAGGTGTTAAGAGAAGAGTTTCAAAGAATATTTGAGAAAGTGGAAGTTATAATGACTCCGACTTCTCCAATGCTACCTTGGAAATTAGGAGAGATTACCAATCCTCTTTCCATGTATTTGGTAGATTTTTTTACAGTACCAGCCAATATAGTAGGAAGTCCTGCAATATCTTTACCACTTACAAAAAGAGAAAATCTTAAAGAAAATGAGTTGCCTATAGGAGTACATCTCACAGCTAACTTTTTAGAAGATAAGAAACTTTTAAAAATAGCTAAAGATATAGAAAAAATTATTTTAAATTAAATCTCTATAAAGAAAATCTTCTGTGATATAATTTAAATATCTAAATACTTTGCATGTATTCTTTTAATTTGGATTATATTTTCAACATATTTTACAATATATTACTGGCTATACGCTATGTTATTTTGTTTTGGATATTAAGAATAGACAAAGTTAAATATTTAAAAGATCATGAATTTGATACTTGGGATGGGCTTCGAGATAGAGGATGGATAGTCGATCCTAGTACCAAACTATCAGGAGGAGATATAGGGTTTGGGCAAAGTATGGGTTCAAATTTTGACCCCAATACCAATACTGTTTATTTAGGAGGGCAAAGTGGGGTAGAAAATCTTAGTTGGTGGGATATTATTAAAACTAAAATTTTTGGTTTTGGTAGTACAGATATAGGAAGTGTATCTACTAGCGGGTCTGGTAATTATTCTTTTAGTCCTGAAGATGTAAACTTTGCTATAGACAAAACAAATAGTAATCCTTGGTTTAGTCATTTAAAATTTTCTATACAAAATCCTCTTTTATCTTTTTTTGCTGATTTACTTACAATTTTAGCTTTTGTCGTACTTTTGATTTTAATTTATTCTATGCTTAAATGGTTAGCTTTAGTTATTTCTCCAATTTCTGAAGCTAAAGAAAAGAAGAGAATAGAAAAAGCTATTAAAGAAAAAGAAAAAAGAGATCAAAAATTAGAAGCTTTAAGAGTAAGCGAGAGTCCATTAGAGCAAGAGGCAGAAAAAAGAGAAAAGAAAATAGAAAAATCTTTGCCAGCAGGCATAGCAGGTCTTCCTATACATGAAGAGGATTTAACTCTTGAAGAATTAGAATATATAAAAGAAAAGAGAGATATACTTATAGATTATAAAGCTAAAAATGTTTTACCTCCATTACCTATAAAAAATAAAATATTTGATATTCAAAATACTGAAAAATTTCAAGAAGCTACAGTTTTTGATAAAGAAGAAAAAATAGAGCTAGCCATAAAAGATGATAAAAAAGAATGGTATATGGATCGCTGGAATATAGTTATAGGATATATGCAAGGAAAAGAAGAAGCTATTTGGAGAATTGGCCTATTAGAAGCAGATAATCTTTTAGATGAAATACTTATAGAAAGAGGATATCCTGGCATAACAATGGCTGAAAGATTAAAATCTGCCAATTTCCGTACTATAGATTTAGCTTGGGCAGCTCACAAGGTTAGAAATAGAATAGCGCATGACGGGTCTAAATTTATTCTTACTGATCGTATAGCTAAAAATACCTTAGAGCTTTATAGGGCTGTCTTTAAAGAATTAAAAATTTTTGAATAAAGTTTAATTTTACTTTTAAATACTTTTTGCTATATTGTTAGCATGAAAAAGACAGAGTTTAAAAAGTATAATTTACCAGAAGTAAGCGGAGTTTACTTTTTTTTAGACAAGATACACAAATCTAAATCTTTACCTAAAAAAGAAAATATTTTATATATAGGAAAGGCTACTATTTTGAAAGATAGAGTTTTTAGCTATTTTTCTTCTGATCTTATTAATACAAGAGGAGTTAGAATACAAAGTATGATAGAAAATACTAAAGATATTTTTTATCTTAAAACAGACTCAGTTTTGGAAGCTATAATATTAGAATCAAAATATATTAAAAAATTTCAACCATTTTTTAATGTTAAAGAAAAAGATGACAAAAGCTATTCTTATATAATCTTTACTAAAGAAGATTTTCCTAAAGTACTTATTAAAAGAGGAAGAGAGTTAGAAAAAGAAAATATCTCTATTTTAAAAAAGTTTGGTCCTTTTGTTTCTAAAGTTGAACTTGTAGAAATAATGAAATTGATACGAAAAACTTTTCCATATAGAGATAAATGCAAAATAGGAGAAAAAAGAGGTTGTTTCAATTATCAACTAGGTCTTTGTCCTGGAGTTTGTATAGGAAAAATATCTAAAGCAGAATATGCCAAAACTTTAAAAAATATAGAAAAAATATTATTAGGAAATATAAAATCTCTTTTGAAAGATTTAGACAGTGAAATGAAAGTTTTAGCTAAAAAACAAAATTTTGAAGAAGCTGCCAAATTGCGAGACAGTATTAATGCTCTCACTTATCTAAAAGAAATCAACTTTATTAAAAATAGAGAAGTAGATATTAATAATAGTTTAAACTCTCTAAGAATAGAGAGTTATGATGTTTCTCATTTGTCAGGTAAAAATAGAGTAGGAGTAATGGTGGTTGGAAAAGATAAAGAGTTTCAAAAAGCTGAATACAAAAAATTTAAAATAAAAGAAGATAAAAATGATGATATTGCTGGGCTGTTAGAAATTTTAGTTAGAAGATTTGGTCACAAAGAATGGTCAAAACCAAATCTCATAGTAATAGACGGTGGAAAGACTCATTTAGAGTATATTTATAAAAATCTTAAAAAATTAGTCTCTGAAAAAGAGTTAAAAGATATTGTATTTACCTCTTTAGTAAAAGATGAAAAACATAAAGCAAAAGATTGGTTATTTCTTAAAAAGAAAGATGAAAATAAATATAAAGATTTAAAAGATTTTATTATAAAGCTAAATGAAGAAACCCATAGATTTGCTATAAAATATCATAAATCTTTAAGAGATAAACTTATTTAGTTTTTTAAAATACAAGCTTAAATTTCTTTATGATATAATTTAATTAATATATGTCTAAAGGTAAAAGAAAAGTAATAGCAGTTTTAAGAGGAGGCAATAAAGATCATACTCGCTCTTTAAAAAATGGTACCAATGTTATTTTGTCTCTTGAAAGGTATAAAGATGAAATAGATGTTATAGATGTTATTTTAGATAAAGATAATAATTGGTTTGAAAAAGGAGTACCTTCCGATCCACATAAAGTTTTTTCTAAAGCTGATTTTTATTTAGATCTTACAGATAATAAAGAAGAAAAGTATCACGATTTAGCTAAAAGGCTCCAAGTTTTAGCTTTGTTTGAAGATTTGCATGTTTCTAGTATTTCAAATAGAATAACAACAAAAAGAATATTAAATCAGTTAAATGTTTCTGTGCCAAAATATATACTTATAAGAGATAAACAAAGTCTTCGCATAGGTCTTCAGGAGGCTTGGTCTCGTCTTCTGACTCCTATAGTTATAAAAGAATCCAATCATGAATTTAATGAAAAAAGTTTAGTAACTTACTCTTTTTTAGAAGCTTATAATAAAGCAAAAGAAATACTCGATAAGGGTGGGGAAGTTTTAGTAGAAGAGCATATAGCAGGAAAATACATATCTGTAGCAGCTTTACCAGATTATAGAGGAGAAAGTCTTTATATACCCACACCTGCTGAAGTTTATCACACTGAAGCCATAGCTAAAGCTCTCACAGAAAAATTAGTTCAAGATAAATATTTGCCAGACCATCTTCAGGTTTAACAGAACCACCATATTGAATTCTTACTTGATCAGCAACTTCTTGACCATATAATTCAGCAACTACGCTTCTGATATATCCACAAACATCTTGTGCGATTTCATTAGTTGCAGTTTTCCCAGTACCGATTGCCCAA
>CAYMRR010000011.1:0-4803 GCA_964393005.1 uncultured Candidatus Saccharibacteria bacterium | reverse complement strand
TGATAAAAGATGTATGCTTCATTTAGAGGATTCTTTAAGAAAAGAAATACAAAATCTTACAGAGAATATTTATAAGACATTTGCTTTGAGTAAACATGCTTTAATAGACTTTGCAGTTTCTGAAAAAAAAGGGAAAGATAATAAAAAAGAGCATTTTATCACTGTCTTAGATATACACTCTTCACCAAGTATTTTTGAAGATTCTAGATTTGATTTTATTTTAAAAAGTACAGGAGTAGATATTGGCAAATTTATTTTAGATAAAATAGAAAAACTAGAAGAAGAAAGAGATATTTATTAGTCTCTTGACTTTTAAAATAATGTATTATATACTATAATAGGTATAATATTCTGTAATTTTAAAAAATAAATAAAATGGTAGAAAGAATTTCTTTAAAGCAAGTAATTTTTTATGAATTACAAGTTGAGGCATTTAAAAGTGAGGATGGTAGGATAATCCTTGCAAAAGGTGATAAGATCTCCCGAGAAGAATGGGAAGGGTTCCATCATTCAGAACAAATCAAGTTTAGACCAGTTTTTTATAAAGACTTGGTTTTGGAAGCTAAGTTATTAGCTGAAAGTTTAGCTGTCGCTCTGGAATCTTTTCTTAAATTTGAATTAAGAAAAGATGGAGAAAAAAGTGTAGAAAATTACCGTCTCCTTAGAGAGCAAATGGAAATTTTAGCTTCCTTTCTCCACAAATAGAAAAAGATAGATTATAGATTAAAACTGCTTTAAGTAAAAAGCAGTTTTATTTTTTATTTAAAGAGTTTAGAAAATTTTCAAGCTCTTTACCTTTTAACTCATAAAATTCTCCAACTTTTATTTTTCCCAAAGAGAGAGATAAAAATCTGACTCTCTTAAGAGAAGTGATAGTTAAATTTAAAGCATTTAGCATTCTGCGTATTTCATGTTTCTTTCCTTCTGTGAGAGTAATATTTATTATATTTTTATTTTCTTCATTTATAACTACTTTTTTAGCAGGGGCATATTTTGCTTCTTTTGTTTGTATTCCTTTTTCTAGTATAGATTTTACTCTTGGGGTAGTCTTTTCTCTTACTGTCACTAAATATTCTCTCTCATATTTATTTTTAGGGTTCAATAATCTATCTACCAATTTATAGTCATTGCTATATATTAGTAAGCCTTCACTATCTTTATCTAGCCTGCCAATAGGTTCATATCTTATTTTGTCTATTATCTTAAAAAGAGTTTCTTCGCCTCTTGCTTTATTGTGAATAAAATATTTTAAAGTTTCTAGTTTTTGATTTATAAAAATAGTGTCATTACTTTTTATTTTTTCTCCAAGTATTGCTACTTTATCATTTATGTGGATTTTCTTTTCAGTAATTAATTTGTCTATATCTCTTCTACTTAAAACTCCAATATCACTTAGATATTTATTTAATCTAACTCCAGAAACTTGATCTTCTTTTTTATAATTATTTAAATCTACTTTAATTTTCATATATTTATTATGCCCAAATTTCTACTTTTTTCTCATGATTTTCATTATCTGTAAAAATTTTTATTTTCTCATCGCTTTCAAAATCGTCAGATATTTTATCAATATTATCTGTAATGTTAGTGCTGTTTTCTTCTTTCTCATTATTATCATTGTCATCATGATTATTAATAGCATTTTCTTTTTCAGATTTTTCTAAATTAATCATAAATAAGGAAAGGATACCAATAATTCCTATAGCTAAAAAGATAACTGTTAATTTTACTTCAAAAAATCTAAGCAATAAAGCTCCTATTAAAGATACAGAAAGAAATCCTATATTAGACATATTTTGAAATAAAGCTATAAGGCCAGCATCTTTACTATCTACTCTTCTATAAAAGTGAGCATAGTTTTCTGTTTCTGTAATGGTAGCACCTAGTCTTGCTATAAATAAAAGTGATACCCAAAGGATAATGTTGGTAGAAGTAATATTAAATAAATAGATAATAATCAAAGCTAAACTAAAAACAGATATTCCTATAGACATGAGTTTTTTGTTTCCAAAAATCCTGTCAGAATATTTGCCCAGCTGATAGGGGAGTATTACAAAAGGAATAAGAGAAATAGGGGTTATTATACCTATAAATTGTGCAGCAGAGACTCCTAACTCATCTACCAAATATAGTACTAAATAAATATTTATTACAGCAAAAAAAGTATTTAAAGCAAAAGAAGAAGCCAATATTTCTCGCATAAATTTACTTTTTCCTAATGTAGTAAAACTCTTAAAAAGGTTTACATATTCATAATCAGGCTCTTTTATTTCTTTTAGATATTTATTGTTAAGGTAAAATAGTATAGAAAGTGTAACTGTGCTTATTAGAAAGACTCCAGTATAATTTATTTTATCAAGTAAATGTGCTACCAAAAAAGGTGCTATTATTGATTGGAAATTATAGATAGTCAATATAGCTCCTCGCACAGAGCCAGTATTTTTATTACTAGAAAATTCTTCTATAAATACATTAATAGTCACCCAAAGTAGAGTATTTTGTGAAAGATATAAAATGGCAAATATCATTAAAATAACTATATTTACACTATTAGATAAAGCTAAAATTAAAGTAGTAATTATTTGGCCTATAAGTATAGTAGCTAAAGCTTTATTATTAGAATATTTTCTTATAAAATTTCCTAAGAAATTAGATAACAATATAGCCAGAAAAGACCCACCAGCAAAAATCATACTTAGGGTTACTTTACTAAAATACTGATCTAAAAAGTTAGAAAAAGTAAAATAGCTTAAAAAGTTGTGAAAAGAGTAAAGAGCTACCATTATATAGGTAAGGGACAAATAGTCTCTCGTTTTTAATTTCTGCATAATATTTTATTCTTTCGATTATTATACCACTATAATTACAGGAATAATCACTGGCCTTTTAGCTGTTTTTTGTAATAAGAATTTAGAAATAGCTTCATTTAGATTATTTTTAATAATATCCATATCTATATTTATATTTTTTTCTAATTCTTGCTCTATTACTTTTTTAGCTAAAGATCTAGTTTGATATAAAAGTTCTTGTGATTCTTTCAAATATACAAAACCACGAGAAATAAGATCTGGAGATTTTTTAAGTTTTCTTGTATGATTGTCTATTACTCCAATTATTACAAACATACCATCTTCTGCTAAAGTTTGTCTGTCTCGCATCACTACATCTTGTAGCTTTCCTACACTCATACCATCTACTATTATCATTTCATTTGGAGCAAATTCTTTAAGAGAGACTATTTTTTCTCCCTTATTTTGTATTTCTATTATCATTCCATTATCTGGGATAATAATATTTTCTTCTGGAGTGCCAAGTTTTTTAGAAATGTCAGCATGCACTCTAAGCATATAATGATATCCATGGACAGGTATAAAGAATTTAGGGTTAATTTTTTGATGAATCCAGACAAGCTCATCATGATTAGCATGCCCAGAAGAGTGAACATCTGAAGTTTTGTAGTGAATCAAATGAGCTCCTTTTCTTGAGAGTTTATCTTTCAATCTTTGTACAGCTCTTTCATTTCCAGGTACTACAGAAGAACTCATCACTATAGTAGTCTTTTGATCAAGACGGATATATTTATGAGTACCATTTGCAGCTCTATTAAGTACAGCAAATTCTTCTCCTTGAGCTCCAGTAGCAAGTACTACTACTTTTTCTAAAGGATAGTTGTCTATATCTTCTATTGGGATTATTATTTTAGGATCTATTTTTAAGAGTCCTGCTGCTTTAGCTACTTCTATATTAGTTTTTATACTCCTTCCTTCTACTGCAATTTTTTTACCAAAACTTTCTATAGATTTCATTATTTCAAGCATTCTTTCTACTTGAGAAGAGAAAGTTGCTATTACAAGTCTTCCTTCTGTATCTCTTATTATCTTTCTAAGATTTTCATATACCACTCTGTCAGAAATAGAAAAACCTGGGTTTTCACAATTGGTAGAGTCAGTTAAAAGACATAAAATATTTCTTTTTTCAAACATTTTGTATCTTTCTTCTTCTATTTTAGTAGGGATACTATCATCATGGTCTAGTCTTAAGTCTCCAGTATGGACTATATCTCCATATGGAGTTTCTATAATCAATCCCATAGAGTCGGGAATAGCATGAGAAACTGCAAAAAATTTAGCTCTAAGATCTCCAAGTTCTATAGTTTCTTCTTCTTCTACCAATTTTAAATTTAAAGGATCTAAATGAGGAAATTCTTCATGTCTTTTTTTAATCATAAGAGCAGTAAACTGTCTAGCATAAATTTTAGGATTACCAATTCTTGGAAGAATATAAGGTATAGCACCAATATGGTCGAGGTGGCCATGAGTAATAAGCATACCCTTTATTTTATGTTTATTTTCTTCCAAATATCTAGTATTTGGTAAAATACATTCTATACCTGGAGTGGTACTTTCTGAAAATTGAAAACCGCAATCTACTATAATAATAGAGTCTTTATACTCTATACAACTCATATTTCTTCCTATTTCTTCTACTCCTCCCAAGTTTATAATTCTTATAGAATCTTCTTTTAATGGGGGAATATGTGCTAGTTCTGTAGCTTCAGAAATTTTAGTTTCAAACTTTGGTCCAGAATTTCTTCTATTTCTTATCGGTGGGCGAGATATAGATCTTCTGCTCATACTAGCATAGCTACTTCTTGTATATTTTTCCTTAACTGGCTTACTGTTGCTAGTAGTTGTTCTTGTTTTTTTATCAGGTTTATTATTTTGATTTGTATTATTGTGATTGTTCATATCTTTTTTATTATTATAAGTTAACACATGAACTATTCCACATTCTTCTATTATT
>CAYMRR010000010.1:8593-16119 GCA_964393005.1 uncultured Candidatus Saccharibacteria bacterium | reverse complement strand
TACTCTTCCGGCTGCTGCTCCACTTGTACCTACTGCAGATCTTGCTCCCACTCCTGTTAAAGCTCCAGTTGTAGTACCTCCAGCTATTCCGCCAGCTGCTGCCCTTGCAGCCACACCTCCTGCTGCAGCACTTGCTGTAGCTGTAGTACCTGTCGCCGTTGCCCCAGCGGCTACTCTAGCAGCCGCAGGAGCAGCAGCTCCACCAGTAGCCACAGCAGCAGCTCCAATAATAGCTGCTTTTTTTAGCTTATCTAGTTTTGTAGGACCTTCTTCTTTACCTTCCAGCTTATTTACTTCTTCTTTATAATCATCATAAATAGCCCATACCGTAATAAAAGGAATTACTGTACTTCCAAAAACTTTCATTACTTTTTTTGTTAAAACTTTTGAAGGAATATTTTTGTATTTAAAAAGTTTTTCTACAGTTTTTTCTGGCCCGTATTTAAAATAAACTCTCCCTATATATAAAATAGTAGTAATATTTGTAATAACAATACCAAGAGGAGCTAAAAAAACAGACATACTAAAAACTAAACTTAATAAGTCTAAAATAAAAAAAATAACATAAGCAAAAATAGGAGGAAATACCATATAAAAGGCTTTATCTAAGCTTTGATAATAAAATTATATCATTGATTCAAATTTAATTAAAAATAAAACTATCTAATATTAGATAGTTTTATTTAAAATTAGAAAATCTAATTTTTAATTATTTTCTATTATCTTGAATTTCTTTAGCAATATTTACTGGAACTACATCATAATGTGAAAATTCCATTGTAAATTGTGCTCTACCTTCTGTCATAGATCTTAAAGAGGTCATGTATCCAAACATTTCAGATAGCGGAACTTTAGCTTTTACTACTTTATCCATGCCTCTTTCATCCATTCCTTCTATTTGACCTCTTTTACTTGAAAGATTTCCTGTAATATCTCCATAAAATTTATCTGGAGTAATAACTTCTACTTTCATAATAGGTTCTAAAATTACTGGCTTTGCTTTTGCTACAGCATCTTGAAGTGCCATACCAGCAGCTAGCTTAAAGGCAATTTCTGAAGAGTCTACTTCGTGAAAAGATCCATCATATACCTCACAAGAAATGTCTACCATTTTAAATCCTGCAAGAGTACCTCTATCCATAGCTTCTCTCAAACCTTTTTCTACAGCAGGTACATATTCTTGAGGGATAACTCCACCTTTAATAGAGTTGATAAATTCAAAATTACCAGTTCTTTTAATATTTTTAGGTAAATCTTCTTCGCTTACAGTATAGTCTATAGGTTTGATTTTTAATTTTACATGACCATATTGCCCTCTACCTCCAGACTGTTTAATATATTTACCTTCTCCATCAGCAGATCCTCTAATAGTTTCTTTATATGATACTTGAGGTTTGCCTGTAGAAGCTTCTACATTAAATTCTCTTTTCATTCTTTCTACTAATACATCAAGATGTAGCTCACCCATTCCTGAAATAATGGTTTCTAAAGTTTCAGGATCGCTTGATACTCTAAAAGTAGGATCTTCAGCTGCAAGACGAGAAAGAGCAAGACCCATTTTTTCTTGGTCAGCTTTTGTTTTAGGCTCTATTCTCATTGAGATTACAGGTTCTGGAGCTACTATTTTTTCTAATATAACGGGAGAGCTTTCATTACATAAAGTATCAGAAGTAACAGTATCTTTAAGACCTACTGCTGCTGCTATTTCTCCTGCATAGACTGTTTTTACCTCTTCTCTTTCATTTGCATGCATTCTTAAAATTCTTCCAATTCTTTCCTTTTTCTCTTTGGTAGCATTGTATATATAGCTACCAGCTTCTACTGTACCAGAATAAACTCTAAAGAAAATGAGTTGACCTACAAACGGATCGGCTGCAAGCTTAAAAGCAAGAGCTGCTAAAGGAGCAGTATCAGATACTTCTAGCTCTACCTTCTCTCCTGTTCTAGGATCAAGACCTACTGGCTTCGCAATATCTAATGGGCTTGGTAAAAAGTCTACCACCGCATCTAGTATTAGTTGTACTCCTTTATTTTTTAGAGAAGAACCACAATATACAGGGAAGAGTTCGTTTGCTATTACTGCTTTTCTAATAGCTATTTTTAATTCATCTACTGAAAACTCTCCTCCTTCTAGATATTTGGTCATCATTTCTTCATCGGTTTCTACTATCTTTTCTATCATTTCTCCTCTTCTTTCTTTTACTATATCTTCAAACTCTGCAGGAATGTCTTCATATACCACATTCATTCCTTTATCTCCTTCAAATTTTACATATTTTAAATTTAAAAGATCAATAATTGCTGAAAAATTTTCTTCTTCTCCTACTGGGATTTGCATTCTTACAGCTTTTGGAGAAAGTCTTTCTACTATAGACTGATAAGATCTATCATAATTTCCTCCCATTCTGTCTAATTTGTTAATAAGGCAAATTCTAGGTACCATAGCCTCGTCAGCATATCTCCAGTTAGTCTCTGATTGAGGTTCTACACCAGCTACAGAGTCAAATACTACTACAGCTCCGTCTAATACCCGGAGTGATCTTTTCACCTCAATGGTAAAGTCGATATGCCCTGGGGTATCAATAATATTAAACTTACATTTTTTAGAAGTATCTGTGGTAGGCATATAAGAAGGATTCCAATATGCTGTATTTGCTGCTGAAGTAATAGTAATACCTCTTTCTTTTTCTTGTTCCATCCAATCCATGACAGACTCTCCTTCGTGAGTCTCTCCTAATTTATGAGAAACTCCTGTATAAAAGAGAATTCTTTCTGAAGTGGTAGTTTTTCCTGCATCGATATGTGCTATTACACCAAAGTTTCGAATTTTATTTAATGGATAATCTCTAGACATAATTTTTTATATATAAATTAAAATTAATAATATTATCTTGCAAAATGAGCAAAAGCTTTATTGGATTCTGCCATTTTATGAACATCTTCTTTTTTCTTTACTGCAGCACCTTCGCCATTAGCAGCGAGCATAAGCTCTTCTGCCAATTTTACATGCATAGGTTTTCCTTTGCCAGATTTGGCAGCGGTAATAATCCAGCGAGAAGCCAAAAGAAATCTTCTTACATCTCTTACTTCTACTGGTATTTGATAGTTGGAACCTCCAACCCTTTTACTTTTTACTTCTACACTAGGAGAAGTGTTTTTAATTGCTTCTTCAAACACTTCTACTCCATCTTTTCCTGTTTTAGACTTAATAATATCAAAAGCTCCGTAGACTATTTTTTGAGCTACAGTTTTTTTACCATTAAGCATTACATAATTTATAAACTTTGAAACATCTTCGCTGTTATAGCGGAAATCCGCTTTAACAACATGCTTATTTTTGACTGGTCGTCGCATATAAACTTATCTTTTTAGTGTGCTTATCTTTCCCAGCGACATCTGGTACTAGCACCCAATTTCTTATAATATTAGACTATTTTAACAGAAAAAAAGAATTTTAGCAACACTATTTACTAGACAGTGAGTATTTCTGGTTTATCTTTTGTTATTAAAATAGTATGCTCAAAATGAGCAGAATTTTTACCATCAGCTGTCTTAAAAGTATATCCATCTTCAGAAATTTCTACATCGTCAGTACCAAGATTTACAATGGGCTCTATTGCTAGCACCATACCAGGAACAAGTTTTGCCCCTTTTACTCCATCGTCAAAATTTGGAACCAAAGGATCTTCATGTACTTTATACCCTACTCCATGCCCAGCTAAGATTTTTACAATACCAAATTCTTTATTATATTTTTTAGAATTATTTAAAATAGAGCTTTCTATTGCTTTTGAAATATGAGAAACCCTATTTCCAACTACTGCCTCTTTTATTCCAGCCATAAGAGCTTCTTTTGTCACTTTTAATAAAATCTCATTTTCTTCAGATACTTTTCCTACAGGAAAAGTGATAGTGTGGTCTGTAATCATACCTTTATGATTAAAGCTGGTGTCGATAGAGACAATATCTCCCTCTTTTAAAATTTTCTCTCCTGGTATGCCATGCACCACTTCATCATTTACTGAAATACAAAGAGTAGCAGGATATGGATAGCTAGCACCATATGGCAAATAGTTTAAAAGAGCAGGCTTATCTTTATCTTCTTTACCTGCTTTACTATTTACCATAAGGTCATAAGCTAAATTATCTAACTCTTTTGTTGTCATTCCTGGCTTTATAGCTTCTCCTACTTGTCTAACGACAAAAGCGAGCCTTTTACCAGACTCTCTTAAGTTTTGTATTGTATTAAAATCTGTTTTTAATTTTATACTAGCCATAGATAATAAATAAAACTATATCATAAAATCAGCATTAAAAAAACCAATCTCTAAAAGATTGGTTTTTATAGTTTTATATTTCTTTATTTTTTACCTTATTTCTAATCTCTTCATAAAGCTCTGCTTCTGTTTTTGGTTTTTTCCCAAAAAGTTTTTGTATTTTATTTTTTCTATCATAATCCATATTTTCTTTTTCCCAGGAATATATTAATTTTTGTATATTATCTACTCTATTATTTTTTTTATCCCATAAAAGATCTTTTTTTGTTCTAAATAAATTCAATTTCTCTTTATATTTATCTTTTAAACCATAATCAAATCCAAGTTTAGAAACTTCTGACCAGTCCATTCCTTTTGTAAGCTCTCTATCTAAGCTATCAAATCTTTTAAAAAACTCTCTCACATCTTCATCTCGACTATTTATTTCATCAAAATAATTTGAAGTGTCACTTAATTTATATAATTGTCTCACTATCTCACTTTCTCTATTTCCAAAATCTTCTTTTCCTTCTATATCACTTCCATAATTTTCCACTTTTTCAAGAATATTTTTATATTCTGCTTCTAGTTTTTCGAGATGCTTTTGTGATAAATCTTCTAATTCTTTTTTAGCTTCTAATACTTTCTTCTTTCCTTCCTCTTGTTTCATCTTTAGTTTTTCAGCTTGCTCTTTCTCCTCTTTCTCTTTTAACCCTTTTTCAGTCTCTGGATAAAGCTCTTCTTTTTGCTTTTCTAAATCAGAAGAAACTTTTTCATATTTCTTTTCTTGGCTTTTTAAGAAAGATCTATCTTCTTTTGTTTTTTCTAAACCTGGAAGCTGGTCTTGAATTTCTTTTAATTCTTTTATTTTTTCTTTATTTAGATTTTTAGTAATATTACCATCTTTATCTTTTAAGAAGAAATCTGAAAGTATACTATTAGGATCTTCTTTTACTTCATCATAACTTTCTCTTACTTGACTAATAAGATCTTTGACAGCTGAAGAGATAGCTGATCTTTTTTTAGCAACTTCTAGCTTTTCATCTTTTATTTCTTCTCTTCTTTTCTCTACTTTCTCTTTTACATCTTCTGTTTTATCATATTTATCTTGCAAAGCTTTTAGACGATTGGCTTTTTCTTCTGCTTTTTTTCTTTCTTCTTCTTTTTTCTTTTCTTCTTCTTGCTTTTTAATTTCTGCAAAAGATCTCACTTCTTCTTCTGCTATTTGCTTCTTTTCTTCTTTTTGTGCTGCTGCTTGATTTTTAATTTGTTCAAAAGATACCATATGACTATTTTAAATTATTTTAATATATCAATATTTTACCATATATATGAAATATAAAATAAAAACACATATATTAGCTATATGTGTTTTTATTTTAATCTGTAAAAAGTGGGTTTTGGGGGTTTAATACTCTCTCATAGTGAGCTGAGCATCTACTTTTTTAATAAAGTCTATAACTACAGATACTACGATGAGAAGAGATGTTCCTCCAATAGCAAAAGCTTGTACTCCTGTCACCGCTTGAAGAATAAGAGGTAATATAGCTATAACTCCTAAAAAGATAGCTCCAAAAAAGGTCACTCTTGAAAGAATCCCGGCTATATAGTCAGTAGTAGCTTCTCCTGGACGAAATCCTGGGATAAAAGCTCCAGACTTTTGAAGATTTTCTGAAGTCTTGGCTGTATCGAAAGTCACTGCTGTATAAAAATATGTAAACAATACTACAAGCAAGAAATATACTATTCCATAAGCAAAAGTATTGTTTAAGAAATTAGCAAAAAATGTAGAGATTGATTGCAAAACTCCAGAAGACTTACTAAAAAGCTGAGCTATCATTTGCGGAAAAAGTAAAAGAGAGATAGCAAAGATAATAGGGATAACTCCTGCTTGATTAAGTCTTATAGGTAAATAAGTATTGGTGATACCAGTAGAACCATAATAGTTGCTAGCCTGCTTTGAATAAGTAATAGTAATTTGTCTTTCGGCCTCGGTTACAAATACTATACCTGCAGTCACTACTATTACAAGCAATACCACAGCAAGTATCATCGGTATCATAGATACATCGAAAGTCTGTACTACTTGTAAAACTTTTGTAGGAAGCCCTGCTATAATACCAGCAAAGATAATCATAGAAGCTCCATTTCCTATACCATAATCATTAATCTGCTCTCCCATCCACATAAGCAATACAGAACCTGCTGTAATAATGAGTATATTCATTATGAGGGCTGTAGGACTAAAAGCTGGAATAATATTTTGAGAAACTAAAAGAGAAATAAGGGCATATCCTTGTACGGCAGCAAGAGGGACAGATATTACTCTTGAGTATTGTGAAAATTTTAACCTACCTATTTCTCCTTCTTCATGATACATTTCTTTAAATCTAGGTACTAGCACAGTAAGAAGCTGCATTATAATAGAAGCTGTAATATATGGCCCTACTCCAAGCATTATAATAGAAAATGAAGAGAGACCTCCTCCAGAAAATATATTTAGAAAACCAAGAAAGTTGTTACTAGAAAGCGCATCTGCTAAAGCAGTTTTGTCTACTCCTGGAATAGGAATAGTAGCTAAAAATCTAATAATTACCAAAATAAAGAGTACAAAAAAGACTCTGTTTCTTAATACTTTATCTTGCCAAATTCTTTTTAAGGTTTTCATATTTATAAATTAATTTTTAATTTAAGCTTTTAATATTTCTTCTGCTGTTTTAGAAATTTTACAATTTTCTATTGTAACTTTTTTGATAAGTTCTCCAGAAGCTAAAATCTTGACTTTTGGAAGTTTGCCATGTCTTAATTCTACCAAACCTTTTGCTAGTAGTGATGTAGGGTTTACGACTTCTCCATCTTCGAAAATATTTAATTCTCCAAGATTTACTACAGCATATCTTTTAGAATCTACAGGTATTACAGTTCGAGATCTATTTATACCGTGTCCACGAAGCTTTGGAAGTTTTTTGATAACATCTCTAAAAGCTGGACGGATTTTTGCTCCAGCTCTTGCTGTTTGCCCTTTGCCTCCTCTTCCTGCTTGCTTTCCTCTTCTCCCTCCTCTAGCAATGAGTTTAGATTTTTTGAGTTTATTTTCTCTCTTTATTTCGTGTATTTGCATATTTTTAAATTATAATAAATTACTTAGAAAACTTTGACAAAGCTTTCATGGTAGCTTTAGCATTATTCATTTTGTTTTTAGTTCCAGAATAATATTTAGCTGTTACATCATTCACTCCAGCCAAATCGAGTATTGCTCTAGCTGAAGAT
>CAYMRR010000010.1:0-8583 GCA_964393005.1 uncultured Candidatus Saccharibacteria bacterium | reverse complement strand
TGCAATAATTCCTTTTCCTTTATTTGGAGAAAGCCAAAGAACTGAAGATTTGTATTTTACTTTTATATCATGAGGAAGCTTGTTGTCTTTATCAAGCTTTAAAGTCATCATGTTTTTTCTAGCAGCCTTAAAAGCTTTTTCTATAGCAGCTTGAGTATCCAAAGCTTTTCCTGTTCCAAAACCAATTCTCCCTTTTCTATCTCCTGCAGCCACAGCTACAGAAAGAGAAAATCTTCTACCTCCAGATACCACACGAGTAACTCTTCTTATATCTATTGTCTTGGTTTCAAATTCTGGCTTTTCTCTTACTTGTCTAAACCTTGAAGACTTAGAAAAAGGTTTTTTATTTATTCTCTTTCTAGGAGAAAAAGCTTCTTCTTTTGCTTCAGATTGAGTATTTTTATCAGCAATTCTCTCTTCTACTTCCATCTCTTCTTGATTTAGATTTTCATTTTTTATTTCTGACATAATTTTATCTTTAATATACTAAATAATGGATTAAAATTCTAGCCCGCCTTCTCTCGCGCCTTCGGCTAAAGCTTTTACTCGACCTTTATAAGCAAACCCTCCTCTATCAAAAACTACTTTTTTAAGAGAAACTTTTTTGGCTTTTTCTGCCAATTCTAACCCTACCGCTTTAGCTGATTCTACTTTATTCTTTTTAGAAGTTAAGTAAGTTTTAAGATCACTAGCACTAAGAAGTACTTTATTTGTTTCGTCGTTAATAATTTGCGCATAAATAAATCTATTAGATTTAAATACTGCTAGACGAGGAGCATCTTCATTTCCAGAAATTTTAGCTCGCACTTTTCTGTGCAATCTTTTTCTTTTTTCTGCTTTTTCTTTTGAAATATTTTTATTCATAATTTTATAAAATAGCTGCTAATAATTAAGCGGATTTCTTTCCTTGTTTTCTAATAACTACTTCATCACTATATCTTATTCCTTTTCCTTTATAAGGCTCGGTTGGTTTTTGTTTTCTTACTTTCATAGCAAAAAGAGAAACCTCTTCTATATTTATTCCAGATATAGTAAGTATAGCTTTTTCTGCTGTTACTGTAATAGAAGAAGGGATTTCTAAAAAGACAGGGTGAGAATAACCAATGTTTAATTGTAGTTTATTATCTTTTACTTCCCATTTAAAACCTACTCCATCTATTAAAAGTTTTTTCTCAAAACCTTCTGATACTCCTTTTATCATATTTTCAATATGAGACATATAAGTACCCCATAAAGATTTTGAAACTTTATCATTTCTTAAAGGTTCACTAGTAATACTAGCTTCTTCTGTATTTATATTAATTTTGATAATATTTTCATCAAAATTTCTTTTGAGTTCTCCTTTTGAACCTTTTACTGTAAGTACTCCATTTTCAAAAAGTACAGAAACTCCGCTTGGTATATTTAAATTTTGTTTTCCTATTCTAGACATATATTTATTTTTACCAAATATTAAATAAAACTTCTCCTCCGCAAAGCTCTTTTCTTGCTTCTTTGTCGGTAAGTATACCTTTAGGAGTAGAGATTATTGATAAGCCTTTTCCATATTTATATCTATGTATATCACGGTAGCCTAAATAAACTCTTTTTGATAATTTTGAAACCCTTTCGATATCTCGTATTTTTGGGGCAACCAAAGGATGCTTTCCAATATATTCGATAACTACTTTAATTTGTTTTTTATTGTTGCCGGCATCAAGCTCTTCAAATGTTTTAATATATCCTTCTCTTTTTAAGACTTCTAAAATAGCTACTTTTATTTTAGAATGAGGGATAATGATATGATCTTTTTTTACAAGACCTGCGTTTTTGATGCTAACAAGCATATTTGCAATCTGATCCATATATTTTTGTTTAACTTAAATTATAAAGAAATTACCAAGATGATTTTTTGACACCTGGAATCATTCCTTCATTTGCTAATTCACGAAAACAGATTCTGCATAAATCAAAATCGCGCATATATCCGTGTCTTCGACCACATTTAAAACATCTTCTAACTACTCTAGTAGAATATTTTGGAGTCTTTTTTGCTCTTGCTTTGACTGATGTCTTTGCCATAATTAATTAGAATATTTTTTAATAATATTTTTGTTATTAAAATATCTAGCAAAATAAAGATAATCTTAAAAATTTTAAAACTATATTTAAATTACTGATTGCTAATAACATGAGAATACTACCACAAAAGACTTTCTTTTGCAAGATTATTAAAAAGAAAAATAGGCCTCTTTTTTTTGAGAGCCTATTTTATCAATTATAATATAGCATAGCAAGATATAAAAGTCAAGTATTTTATGACTTAAAACAAAAAACCCTATAAAATAAAGGGTTTTTTGTTTTTAAGACTTGGTTTTATTATTTAGAATCTTTTGGTCTTTTAGCTCCGTATTTTGATCTACCTTTCTTTCTATTTTCTACTCCACCAGCATCAAACCTTCCTCTAACAATATGATATCTTACTCCGGCTAAGTCTTTTACTCTTCCACCACGAATCATAACTACAGAGTGCTCTTGAAGCTTATGCTTTATACCTGGTATATAGGCAGTCACCTCTTGCTGATTAGTTAATCTTACTCTGGCTATTTTACGAAGAGCAGAGTTTGGCTTCTTTGGGGTAGTGGTAGTCACTTTTGTACAGACACCTCTTTTAAAAGGAGAATTATAATAGTTGGCTTTATTTTTTACAGAATTCCAACCTTGACCTAAAGTAATAGATCTAGATTTTTTAACCACCTTCTTTCTTTTATTTTTAATTAATTGATTAATTGTTGGCATATATCTTTAAGAATATAATACATTTTAAGAAATTTTGCAATGTATTACTTTCTTTTATTCTTAACTCTTCTAGAAACAATATGAGGATTTGAATATTTTTTAGCTTTTCTAGTTTTACGACCTCCAGTAACTTTACCAGTTGCAGTCTTTGGTCTTTTGGTACCTCTTGGCTGATTTCCTTCTCCTCCTCCATATGGGTGGTCTACTGGGTTTTTGGCTTTTCCTCTAGTTTTTGGTCTTACTCCAAGCCATCTACTTCTTCCTGCTTTTCCTATTACTCTTAATCTCCACTCATCATTGGATACTGAGCCGATAGAAGCAAAACAAAAGTCTGGTATTTTTCTTACTTCAGAAGAAGGGAGTTTGATAGAAGTAAATCCACTATCATGAGCTACTACTTGAGCAAAGCTTCCAGCACTTCTTACCATTTTAGCTCCTGCTCCTTTTTTAATTTCTACATTATAGACTTCTGTACCTACAGGGATATTTTTTAATATACATCTATTACCTGGATTTAAATCTGCTTTCTCTGAAACTATAAAAGAGTCTCCTACTTTTACAGTTTTAGGTAATAAGACATATCTTTTTTCTCCATCTGCATATACAGCTAGCCCTATAAAGCCAGATCTGTTTGGATCGTATTCTATAGAAGCTATTTTAGCTGGAATATCTAGCTTGTTGTATTTAAAATCAACATCTCTAAATCTTCTTTTATGTCCACCTCCTTTATAATGAGAAGTGATTCTTCCATGCTTGTTTCTTCCATCTCCTCTTTTAAAACCTTTGGTTAAAGATTTTAAAGGTTTGTCTTTGGATAAAACTTTTCTATATTCAATACCGGTCATTGTCCTTCGTGACGGTGTTGTCGGTTTATATTTTTTCATACTTTTTAATTAATTTTTCGGCTTAATTTACCATTATTATCTTTATAATTTTAATTTTATTTTTAAACAAAATTAATAGTGTCTCCTTTTTTAAGAGTTACTAAAGCTTTTTTAAAAGCTGGTTTAAAGCCATGCTTATTTCTAGCAAATACTGCTTCTCTAGGATGGTTTAATATAGTAATTTTTATTGGTTTTACTTTATAAACCTTTTCTATCTCTTTAGCTAAAGTAAGTTTGGTAGCTTCATCTTTTACATTAAAAGTATAAACATTTGAAGAAGAAAGAGTAGAAGCTTTTTCTGTAAGCCTTGGAGAAATGATTAAAGAAACTTCTTCTTTAACTACTTCTTCTACTTTTTCATTCTTTACAGCCTTTGCTTTCTTTACTTTCTCTTCTTTTTTATCTTTTAATTCTTTTATTTCTGTATCTTTTTTTGCCATAAATTTATTTTAATTTACTTTGAAGATACTCGATTGTAGCTTCTGGATTAGTAATAACAAGATATCTAGCATTAGCCAAATCATATGGATTTAAATCTTCCATATTGTGAGCATTAATATAAGGCAAATTTCTAAAAGAATTTTTCTCATTAATACTCATTTTTGGAAATGTTAAATAAACATTGCCTTTCTTTTTATAACTCAAGTTTTCAAAATCTTTAACACCTGAAATAGCTTTTACTATTTCTACAGCTTCTTTGGTTTTACCATTTTCTGAAACAATTTCATCTACAAATAAGATTTTTCCATCTTTTAGTTTAGCAGAAAGAATATTAAACAAAGCTTTGTTTCTCATACCTTTTGGTAAATCTTTTTTATAAACTTTGTCTTTGGTTGGGCCATGAGCCACTCCTCCTCCTACCCAAATAGGAGAAATACGTGAGCCATGTCTTGCTCTTCCAGTACCTTTTTGTCTCCAAGGCTTTTGATTGGCTCCTTTTACTTCGCCTCTACCTTTTACATGAGCGGTACCAGCTCTTCTATTAGACTTTTGAATATAAAGTACTTGAGATACTAAATCGTGATTAAATTCTAATCCAAAAATATCTTCTGGCAAATCAATCTCTTTAGTCTCTTGTCCTTTTTGATTGTATATTTTTACTTTCATAATTTTATTTTTGGATTATTTCAATAATAGTTCCTCTTTTTCCTGGCACAGCACCTTTTACTAAAAGTATGCCGTTTTCTACATCCACATCTAAGATTTTGACATTTTTTTGAGTAACTCTATCAGAGCCCATTCTTCCTGGCATCTTTTTTCCTTTTACTACTCTACCACCAGCACGACCTCCACCACCAATGGATCCTGGTTTTCTCATAGAGTGCTTTTGTCCATGTGCACTCCATCCTCCTTTAAAGCCATGTCTCTTCATAACTCCTTGGAAACCTTTTCCTTTAGAAACTCCAGAAAGGGTAACAATATCTCCTGCTTCAAAAACATCAATATTGATATTGGCTCCTTTTTGTAAATCTCCAGCTTCTCCACGAAACTCTTTGATTACCTTAAAAGCTTCACCACTAGTATGTCCTAAAACAGACTTGGATACTCTTTCTTTCTTTTGAGGAATAGAAGCTACTTGCACAGCATCATATCCATCTTTTTCTTTTGTTTTTATTTGAGTCACAGTAATTGGTCCTGAAGATAGTATAGTAGCTGGATGCACCACACCTTCTTCATCGAAAAACTGAGTCATATTCTGCTTTACAGCTATTGTAAATTTCATATTTTTCTAATACGACATAATCAAACACTTTCTACTAAAAGTAGTGTCTGATCATTGGTCGATTTATTTAATTAGTAAGTTTCAATAACTAATTAAGCCATTTTGACATTGATATCTACTCCAGAAGGGAGAGATAAATTGGTCAAAGCTTCAATTAGTTTTGGGTCAGGGTTAAGAATATCGATGAGTCTTTTGTGAACTCTTATCTCAAATTGTTCTCTAGCATCTTTGTAAACAAAAGTAGATCTGTTTACTGTATATTTTGCTATTTCAATAGGTAGAGGTGTTGGTCCACTTATTTCTGCATCAAATCTGTTCGCTGTATCAATTATTTGTTTAACAGAAATATCCAAAACCTTTGGCTCATAAGCTTTTACCAAAATTCTAAGTTTACTCTCAGCTCCTTTGCTAGCAGACTTTGTTTTGGTTAAAGTATTGTCTACTTTTTTGGCTACAGCCTTTTTAGCTACTACTTTTTTAGCTGCAGTTTTTTTGGCTACAGTTTTTTTAGCTACTACTTTTTTGGCTGCCTTTTGTTTTGTTTCTGTCATAATTTTTAATTTCTTTAAAGAGCGATTAGATTTTTAATAATTCTTAATTAAGCGATAATTTTTGTTACAACTCCTGCTCCTACAGTTTTACCTCCTTCACGGATAGCAAATCTTCCTTGCTCTTCAAGAGCTACAGGGGCAATAAGTTTTACATGCATTCCTTTAATAGTATCTCCAGGCATAACCATTTCTGATCCTGCAGGAAGGGTACATTCTCCAGTCACGTCAGTTGTTCTAATGTAGAATTGAGGTTTGTATCCATTTAAAAATGGTGTGTGTCTTCCTCCTTCTTCTTTTGTAAGAACATAGATTTGTGCTTCAAATTCTGTGTGTGGTGTAATTGTTCCTGTTTTTGCTAGAACTTGACCTCTTTCAATATCTTCTTTTTTAGTACCTCTTAGAAGAATACCTACATTGTCACCAGCTTGACCGCTTGTCAAACTTTTGTTGAACATCTCAACAGAAACTGCTGTGGTCTTGCTAGTTGGTCTAATACCAACAATTTCTACTTCTTCACCAGCATTCACAACTCCTCTTTCAATTCTTCCTGTTGCAACTGTTCCTCTACCTTCAATAGAAAAAACGTCTTCAACAGCCATCAAGAAAGTCTTGTCAGTGTCTCTAACTGGATCTGGTATGTATTCATCTAGCTTATCCATAAGTTCAAGAACTTTTTGAACAGCTGGATCATCAGCACTTGTTCCATCTAATGCTTTCAATACAGAACCTCTAATAACTGGTGCATTGTCGCCATCAAATTCATACTTCTTTAATAATTCCCTAACTTCGTCTTCTACTAAGTCAATCATTTCAGGGTCTTCAACCATGTCGCATTTGTTTAAAAATACAACGATTGAAGGAAGTCCTACTTGCTTAGCCAAAAGAATGTGCTCTCTTGTCTGAGGCATGGGACCATCTGTTGCTGCAACTACTAAGATTGCTCCATCCATCTGAGCTGCACCTGTAATCATGTTCTTGATGTAGTCAGCGTGACCAGGACAATCAATGTGAGCATAGTGTCTCTTTGGTGTCTGATATTCTAAGTGAGAAATGTTAATAGTAACACCTCTTGCTTTTTCTTCTGGTGCTGAGTCAATCTGATCTACAGATTTTGCTGCTACACCTCCATCTCTTAATGCTAATGAATGCAAGATTGCTGCACTAAGAGTGGTTTTACCGTGGTCAACGTGACCAATTGTACCTACATTTAAATGTGGTTTTGTTCTCTCAAAAGCTTCTGCTGCCATGTTTTTTTATATTATTTACGGATATAGAATAATTTATTCTCTATATCTCAATTTATTATGTTATTGTAAAATAATTTATTCTTTACAATATTAATTAATTATTTTTTGATTTAACTTAAAAAAGTTAATTTTCAAAAAATTTAACAAATCTATTTTACCTAAAATCGTTAAAAAGTCAATACAAGGATTTAAAAAGGAAGATCATCTATACTGAGTGAAGAGTTTCTTTTGATTTGCTCCTTTACAGGACTGTTAGTAGAAAATGTGCTGGGATTAGCCTCGTTATTTGAACTGTTTTGCCCTGTTTTAGCGTTCTTGTAGTCTTCATAACTCATAACCACTAAAGACGGTCCGTTTTCGTCTGCGATGACTATCTTACCCTCTTCCTTGATTAATTTTTTTATCTCTTCTAGGTTCATATTTGTTATTTTCTCTTACCTTCAATAATTTCTTGACTAATGTTTCCTGGAACTTTTTCATAATGACTAAATTCCATGCTAAATGTACCTCTTCCTTCTGTTAATGACCTTAAGTTTGTTGCATATCCAAACATTTCAGATAGTGGTACTTTTGCGTCAATAACCTTAAGGTCGTTTCTATCTTTTGTTTCATCAATCTGTCCTCTTCTTGATGATATATCTCCAATCACATCTCCAAGATAAGTTGCTGGAATGACTACTTCAAGTTTCATGATTGGCTCAAGAATATATGCTCCTGCTTTTTTAGCACCATCTTGAAATGCCATTGAGGCTGCAATCTTAAAGGCGATTTCAGAAGAATCTACTTCATGGAAGGATCCATCGTATAGGGTTACCTTTACATCTATCATTGGATGTCCGGCAACAACACCTTTATCCATTGCTTCTTTAATACCTTTTTCAACTGCTGGAATGTATTCTCTTGGAATAGAGCCTCCTTTAATCTCATTAACGAATTCAAATCCTGTTCCTCTTTCTTTTGGATCCATCTTAATCTTAACGTGTCCATATTGTCCACGACCTCCACTTTGCTTAACAAACTTTGCTTCTGTGTCTGAATTTCTTTCAATTGTTTCTTTATATGCCACCTGAGGTCTTCCAACATTTGTCTCAACGTTGAATTCTCTTTTTAAACGATCAACAATAATATCTAAGTGCAGTTCCCCCATACCAGAAAGAATTGTTTCTCCTGTTTCAGGGTTAGTGGTCATTCTAAAGGTTGGATCTTCATCTTGTAGCTTTCTTAAACCAATGGTCATTTTTTCTTGATCACCCTTTACTTTTGGTTCAACCTCAATATCAATAACTGGTTCTGGGAAGCTAATCTTTTCAAGAATAACCTTGTCTCCTTTTTCTTCACAAAGAGTGTGTCCTGTGGTGGTATTTTTTTAACCCACTAGAGCCACTAAATCTCCTGCATAC
>CAYMRR010000009.1:0-18230 GCA_964393005.1 uncultured Candidatus Saccharibacteria bacterium | reverse complement strand
TTCTGAAATACACGAAAAACGAGCATTATTGAATTATTTAATTCAGAACCCTACTGTAAAAGGAAAAAAGCTATATTTTTCAATAGCTTCTCCCTTTAATATAGTACTAGAATTGTCTGGCAATCCTACTTGGCTCCGTGGGCAGGGATCGAACCTGCGACCAATTGGTTAACAGCCAACTGCTCTACCGCTGAGCTACCACGGAATATTTTGTTTTCAATTTTTACAAAATAATATTTCAACCAACTTTTTATACTTTATTGCAGTTGGCACAACTGTCTTTTTCTTCTCACTCCGCTCGTGCCGCTAGGCTACCACGGAATATTTAATTTTTTAAATACCAAAATATTATAACAAAAAAACTTTTCTTTGCAAAATCCTAAAACTTAATAAGCTTTAGGATTTACGAAACTCAAAAGTAGATATTATAAGTAATACAGCAAGAAGAATAAGGCCTACATCTTTAAAAGCACTAGGAATGTGAATAAGTGTGGCTAACAATATTATCAATATTGCTATAAATCTTTGAAAAAATTTTTTTGACATAATTGGTATAGATTATAGCAAATAATAAAAATTTTTAAAACCCCTATTTTATTTAGAATCTATAACTATTACAAACTCCCCTTTTACTCTATCTTGATTGTTTAAGAAAAAGTTTTTTATTTCTTTTATATTTCCTCTTATTACTTCTTCATGAATTTTGGTAAGCTCTTTTGCTACTATTAAATATCTATTTTCATCTAAATAATTATCTAAACTTTCTAAAGTTTTTAAGAGCCTGTGTACAGATTCATAAAAAATAGATATTTTCTTACTTTCTCCAATTTCTTTAAAAAGAGTCTCTCTACCCTTCTTATGTGGAAGAAATCCATAAAAAATAAATTCTCGACCAGTAAAGCCAGAAAGAGCTAAAGCAGAGGTTAAAGCTGTGGGACCTGGTATGATTTGTATATCTATATCTAAACCCTTCTTTTTTGCTTCATAGATTTTTTGTATTAAAAGACTTCCAGGATCAGAAATGGTAGGCATACCAGCATCTGAAACCAAAGCTAAACTTTTACCTTCTTTAAGAAAATCTATTATTTTATCTATTTTAGAAAGTTTTGAATTCGCAAAATAATTGGTAGTATTATTTTCTATTTCATAATGCTTTAAAAGTTTTTGAGTATTTGAAACATTTTCACAAAGAATAAGATCTACTTCTTTTAAGACTTTTATAGCTCGAAAACTAATATCTTCTAAATTTCCTATTGGGGTACCTACTATATAAAATATTGCTGACATAATTTTAAAAATTTTTTACTACTTTCCTATATAAAGTTTTAGGAATATGTATAAGAACTTCATAAGGTATGCTATTTATTTTTTTAGAAATATTTAAAATAGAATTTTCATCTTCTTCTTTTTCACTTATTATAACTACTTCATCCCCTATTTTTAAGCTTGAAATATCTTTAAGATTTGATACATCTATGGATGATATATTCATACTAACTCTTCCTAAAATTTTTGTAAAATCTTCTCCAATCTTCAAGTAACCTATATTAGAAAGTCTTCTATCTATACCTTCATAATACCCTACTGGAATACTAGCTATTTTAATATCTTTATCAGCGATAAAAGTGTTGTTATAACCTACACTTTCTCCAGCTTTCAACTCTTTTATAGAGCTAATAAAAGATATCATTCTTAAAGCTGGCTTTAAATTTAGTTTAAGATTATTTGTAGGATTGACCCCATAAAGACCTATACCGAGACGAACAAGATTGGTAAAATCTTTATTTATACTTTCTACTCCTGAAGTGGCTGAAATATGAAAATATTTAATAAAAGTAAATTTATCCTTAAAGATTTCTACTGTATCTTGCCAAATTTTTATTTGTTTATTGGTAAAAGTTTTATCTTCTTCGTCGGCACTAGCAAAATGAGAACAAACTCCTTCTAAAATTAAATTTTGATTTTTTTTGATTAAACTTATAGCTTCATTTATTTCAGAAAAAAGTATTCCTTGTCTTCTCATGCCTGTGTCTACTTTTAAATGTATTCTAAGACTTTTATTAATTTTTTCTGAGAGAATTTTTAACTCTTCTAAGCTAGTAATTGTAAAAATAAAATTTTTAGAGTTATAATTTTCTATATTTTTAAATAATGTAAAACCTATTATTAGTATATCTGTTTTAATTTTATTATATTTTAAAAATCTAGCTTCAAAAAGAGAGTCTACTACAAAAAAAGGTAATTTTTCTTTATCTAAAATTTTAGCTACTTCTTTTAACCCATGCCCATAGGCATTACTTTTTAATACCGGGGCAAATAATAAATCTGGATAATTTGTTTTATATTCTCTAATATTATTTAAAATATTATTTTTAGAGATTTCAACCTCTATAGTATGAGAATATTTAGAAAATCTTTTTTTTATATCTCTTAAAGAGTCTAAAATAAACATAGTTTTTAATGTGTCTTTTAAATTTTACCATAAAAAATAAAACTTGCTTTTTATCGAAAAGATGTTATTATTATTTTTAGTATATTAATGTTCTTAAAACTAAATCATAATGGGAAAGAAAAAAAAGAGACAAAGAGAAAAATTTTCTATTATAGACCTTGCTGGCTTTGAGCTACGAGTGTCTGGGCTAACTACTGTAGCCGGTAAAGCTATAAACAAAGAGTTAGAATTTTGTGGTATTGATATAGAGGTTGAAAGAATACCTTATAGAAATACTTATTATACAGTACAGAAAGCCACTCCCCAAATGGCTTATAATATAGCTTCAGGTAAAGACCATGAATCTTATATAGTATTTTACAATAAAAGAGACGGGCATAATTCTAACTGGAAAATATTATTAAATTCTCATTTGAAATAAAAATGAACTTTTCTAAAGTAAAAACCGACCTAGCAGTCGGTTTTTTGGTGCGCGATCTTGGAGTCGAACCAAGGACCTTTCGAGTATCAGTCGAATGCTCTAGCCAGCTGAGCTAATCGCGCCTATTTTGTTTTTAAAATACTATCCTAGTTTAACACAAAATTTTATTTCTAACAATATCTTTTATTTTCAACAAGTGTATGGGTTTTTAAGTCTTTTTAGGAGGAAATAATTACTAACATTTAAAGCCAAGACTCCAAAATATCCAAATTCTAAACCATGCATAGGAAAAATATTTATTAAAGAAGAAAAGCCTAAAAAAGAAAGAAGAGAAGCCAAAATTCCTACTCCACAACTAATACAAGAAAGACCTAATACAGAAATAAGTATAGAAAAAATCCCAAAAAAACTTTTCTTAGGAGCTATTTTTTTAGTTTCTTTAAACAAAAGAATGATTAAAAATAAAAATAAAGATACTGATAAAATAAAAAGTAAAACTAATATTAACATTTTAATATCAAATATAGCTTTTATGTCTATTAAAGATAGAGCAGCAAATTTTAATTTTTCAGAAAATGAAAATACAGAAATATTAAAAACATTTATTATCTGTCTAAAATTTTTAAATAATAAATAAGAGAAAGAGACTATTATTAATAATATGAAATATATTATTCTATTTTTTCTACTTTTAAAAAGTTTGAACATATTTATAATAAATTAAAGTGTTTCTACTTCTGTAAATGGCACTATACCTTGTATACTTTTTACTATAGCATCTTCTTTCATATCTATCATACCCTTTCTTCTGGCTGCTTGCCAAATATCGTCTTCTGGCTTTCTTGCTAAAATCATATTTTCTATTTCCAAATCTACTTCCAACATTTCAAAAGCTGGTATTCTTCCTTTCATACCTGAAGGATTAGCCGAAGTAGGTACAGCATTATGAGGATTTTTGTCTAAAGGTAAATCTTTTTTAAACTCTTCTGGCAAATCTTTAAATTTATTTTCTATTAAAGCTCTTATTCCTGGATCTGTATTTTCTTCTTTAGAATCTCTATCTATTCTCCTTACCAATCTTTGAGCAATAGCCAAGTTCAAGGTTGGTGCAATAAGATATGGATCTACACCCATATCTAAAAGACGAGGTATCACTCCTACCGCATTATTGGTGTGTATAGTAGAAAACACTAAGTGTCCTGTAAGAGCTGCTTGTATAGCAAGCTGAGCTGTCTCAGCGTCACGAATTTCTCCCACCATTATCACATCTGGGTCTTGACGAAGAATAGAGCGAAGTCCTGTAGCAAATGTATAGCCAATTTCAGGAAAAATTTGAGACTGATTCATGCCTGGGATATTGTATTCTATTGGATCTTCTAGAGATACTACATTTCTTTTTTCTCTATCAATTTCATTAAGCATAGCGTAAAGAGTGGTAGTCTTACCTGAACCTGTAGGCCCAGAGAGCAATATTATTCCATATGGCTTTGAAAGAGCTCTGTGTATAAGTTTTAAATGTTCTTTAGAAAAACCAATATCTTTTATAGATTTTACTCCACTATGGCTATCTAAAATTCTTAATACTGCCTTTTCTCCATAATATGAAGGAAAAGTAGAGACACGAAAGTCTACCTTATTTCCATTGTATAATACAGAAAATCTACCATCTTGAGGCTTTCTTTTTTCATCAAGCTTTAATCCACACAATATTTTAACTCTAGCTATCATAGATGAATGCCTATTCGTAGGAATACTAAACCTAGTAGCCAAAACTCCATCGATACGAGTTCTTACTCTTACATTTTTTCCTACATTTTCTATATGTATATCTGAGGCAAAGTTTACTATAGAGTTTTTAAGAAGAATATTAATCATTTTTACCATTGGTATAGAATCAACCAAAGATTCGAGCAAAGTATCATCTTCATCTGTAATATCCATTATCTCTTCTTTCATTTCTCCAGAAGATCTTTTTTTGGAATATTGAGGGGAAATCTTTGCTCCTTCTTCAGAATAAGCTTCAAATCTTCTTTTAAATTCAGATAAAGAGATAAGATATATCTTATAAGTCACTCCTGCTGAATTGAGTATAAACTGAAGTGCATCTAAAACATTTCTTCTTTCAGGATCTACCACCCCAATAAGAACTTCATCTTCTATATTTTTATGTTTAATAAAATCATCTCTCTCTGCAGCTTTGTCTAGTTTTGTAATAAGCTTGCTATCTTTTATTTCATCTAAATATCTTAATCCAAGAGGAATAGCTAAATATCTTTCTGATTTATCTTGATCTAAGATAGTATAAAGATTTTTATCTGCCAAATCTTTACTGCCATTGTATACTGGTATACCGTGAATAGCATTTCTAGCTGTAAGAATAGCAGCTTCTGGGACATTATGCTCAAGTAAAACTTCATCTACAGGAGCAGATGTTTCTTTGACTTCAGCTTCAATAGCTCTAGCTTCTAATTCTGAAATTACATTTTGAGATACCAAAAGATTTAATAAAATCATAACGTTACTAATATTATAACATTAGTTAAAATAAAAAATATTTTAAATGTGAATTAAAACAATTATGGGAGAAATGGATTACTCCTTCCAACAGAATCACTAGGATAAATTTCTACAGAAAAGTCTCGAGCATTAACAAGCATTTCATTATTAATGTTAGTATTAAAAGAAATATTTTCTTTATTTATTGAATCTATCAATCTTCCAAGTTTTGTAGAATTAATATAAGTATCACTAGCAGAGCTTACTATTACTCCTGTATTAGCAAAAAATTCTTTATATATAAAATATCCACCTATAGCTAAAGCTATAATGACTATTAAAATGGTAACTTTTGGGCTTATTTTTATTCTAGCTAAATTCATAATTTTAATTTGTTAAATAATAAGTTTCTACAGATATATTATATCTTAAAGAAGTTTGTGATTTTGTATCTCTTGAAGAGCTAAAGTCTAAAGATGTTACATTGTATATTTTTTCAGAACTTTCTAAGTTTTTTAGAAAAGCTTTAAGTTCTTCATAAGTACCATTCATAGAAAAAGAAACTGTAAGAGTATTATATTTTTTATTTGGTTTAGTAACATTACTATCATCTATATATCTTGGAGACAATATAAGCATGCGAGATTCTGGTAAATTAGCTATTAAAAGTAATTCGTAAATGGTTATTATAGGGTCTGCTTCAGCGGGTAATATTTTATTTATCTTTTCTATTGGAAGAGAGTCTAGAGATTCTTTATAATCTCTATTAATTTTAATTATTCTATCATGATATGAAGCCGCTACTTCTACTGCAGTAGAATAATCTTTTTTCTCTTTAAGGAGTTTAGATATATTTTTATTTGGAGAATAGATAGTACCCTTTCCTGTATATTGCGGATAAACTACAAAATATAAAATAGCAAAAGACACTAATGCTAATAATAAGTTTGTATATAATTTATTTTTTATTCTTTGATTTCTCATAATTTATTATTTATTATCTTCCAAATAAAAAGTCTGATAATCCACTACCGCCTGTTCCTTCTTCTCTTCTTTCTGATTGAGTGTTACCTGTCTCTTCTGCCTTTATTTCTTCTTCTCCTTCTTCTTCAATATCTTTATCTTCTTCCACTTCTTCATTGTCTATCATCTCTGTAGATGTAGCCACAGGCTCTATTTGATATAAAGGACCAGTGCCAAGAGATTCATTTTCTTCATAGGCAGATAAAGAATTACTTATATAGCTAATATAATCTGTTGGAGAAAGAGAAATATTAAAAGTTACATTAAAAGATACAAATCCATCGGCTTCTAAATTCATAGAAGCCATTCTTAGATTTTTGATACGAGGATTATTTTTAAAGTTTTGTATTTGTCTATATAAAGCTGGATAATCTATAGCCATACCAGAAAGAGAAACTAAAGAACCATTTCCATCAGTAGACTTTCTATAATTAAAACTATTGAAATATACATAGCTATCATGGCTAGATTCTACTAATGATTCTATAATTGGAAAAAGTAAACTAGCTACATACATTTGGCTGTCGTAAACACTATTTACCAAACCAAGTCTTTGAGAAAGGTTTTTCATTTCTGGAAAATTCTCCTCTAGATAGATAACTTCGGGAGCAGTATCATAATGAGCCAATTGAGCTTTTTTAGAATCTACTTGTTTGCTTAGTATATTTGTATAAATATAAGCTCCAATAGCTATAAATACTACTATAGCTAAAATAGTTATTAAAGAATTTTTAAAAATATCTTTTTTAACAGTATCTGGAGAATCTTCTACAGAAGGAGTAATAAATTGATTAAAAACTCCTGGTGCCCCTCGCTCTATTGTTGTATTTATTTTGTCTACTATTTTATTCATAATTTTTAAATATAATCTTTAATAGCCAAACCTGCAGCTACAGCATATTTGCCTCCACCTTCTCTTAAAATATCTTTAAAATTATTAGGTACGGTAATGTTGGCAAAAGAATCTATTATCTCCACTTCTTTATTTAAAAATTCAGAAAGAATTTCTTTAATACCTTTTTGAAGTGAGCCTCCTCCAGAAATTATAACTTTCTCTATATTTACATTATACTTTCTTTCATGATTAAGTAAAAGGTGTTTTAGCTCTTCAAATAGTGGAAAACTCGCAAGCCCCATAACTTCTCCTAAATGAGGTGATGAATCATCACCTAAATAACCAAATATCCTCTTAGCTCCTTCTGCTACATCTACCGAAAGACCTAAAACTTTAGAAATTTGCATAGTATTGTCAGAAGACCCTCTTTGCAATGTGTTTACAGCTTTTATTACTCCTTCATGAAAAAGACTTGCAAAAGTTATTTTTCCTCCAATATCTACACAAAAAAGAGTCTCATTTTTATTTTCAAGCATTTCTATAGCAATACGAGACTGAGATAAACTTTCTATTTCAAAAGAATAATTTTCTAAGCCAAGTTTTTTGGCATATCTTTCATACAATTCAAAAGTAGTATTTTTAACAGCTGCTACTATTATGGTGTCTTCTTTATCTTCAGTTCTATATCTAATATCTGTTCTCCAATAATTTAGTTTTACTTCTGAGACTGGTATAGGAAGATAATTTCTTACTTCTATTGGTAAAAGACTAACCAATTCTTTATCTGAAACTTTTGGTATAGTCATAGAAAAAATAAAACAATCTTGCATAGGGATAGAAAAAGCTACTTTTGTCGCTGTAATTTTAGCAGCTGTAAAAAGATCTCGTATTGCCGTTATCATTTTTTCTTCACCTATATTGGTTATGGATCCTGGAGGTAGTGAATCATAAGCAGCTATTTCTAGCTCTCCATAAGTTTCAAAAAGAATTTGATTGGCTTCTTTTTTTACCTGCAAAACTTTTACAGCATATGTTCCAATATCCAACCCTACAGAACTTTCTATAAGATTTTTCTTGTCTTTTTTTATCTTTGCCATATTATAATTATAACATGAAGAAAAGAATAAAATTTTTATTGGATAAATTTTCTAATTTATTTTTTGGAGAGTTTTGTCTTGAATGCAATACTCAAGGAGAAACAATTTGTAAAAAGTGTCTCTTAAAAATAAAAAGAGAAAAAGTAAGTGATAAAATTATAAATAATATCTCTTGGGCCAAATCTTCTCTTCCTTATAATAATAAAATTGTAAAAAGAGCTTTATTTTTATTAAAGTATAACCATAATAAAAAAGTAGCTAAATATTTAGCAGAAATTTCTAGTAAAGATTTTTTAATTTTTTTAGAAAAGATAATAAAAGCTAGAAATCTAAATTATAAAGACTTAATAATCTTACCTATACCCATTTCTAAAAAAAGATTAATAGAAAGAGATTATAATCAGACAGAAGTTTTAATTAAAGAAATATTTTTATATTTGAAAGAAAATTATGATTTAGACTTAAAAGAAAATCTTTATACAAATATTTTATTAAAAGAAAAGCATACTATAAAATTTGCTCACACTCACTCTCCTTCTGAAAGACAAGCTTTAATAAAAAATGCTTTTTCTATTAACCCACACTTTTTAGATTTAATATTAGAAAATAAAATATTAATATTAGTAGATGATATCACTACTACCGGTACTACTTTTTATGAAGCTAGAAATGAATTATTAAAAAATAATATCTCTAAAGAAAATATCTATGCTTTTGCCTTGTCACATTAAAGTGCTTCCACTAGGATTTGAACCTAGGACCCCACGGATATAAGCCGTGTGCTCTAACCAACTGAGCTATGGAAGCAGTTAGTTTTTATATAATAACAAATTTTTTTTGATTTTAAAAGCAAAAAAGTTTATAATGTTTAAAGCTTTTAAAAGCTTATTAAAAGGAGGATTCGCATAGTGGTCTAGTGCACCATCTTGGAAAGGTGGCAACTGGGAAACCGGTTCGAGGGTTCGAATCCCTCATCCTCCGCAAAAATTAAACCCCCCTCTTGACAAATATGTTTAGATTTCCTATTATGATATAATAGAAGAATATAACGCCCTAAAAATTAAGGCGTTATATTTTATTTAACTATTACTTATTTTTTAGTTTATTATTGTGCAGTAAAACCTCCATCTATAAAAAGAGTAGATCCTATTACAAATTTTGATTCTTCCCCTGCCAAATATACTGCTCCATAAGCTATATCATCTGGCTCTCCCATCTTTCCTGCTGGAGTAGATTTTTCTATTTCTTTATTTACAGCTTCATCTTCATAGACAAATTTTGTCATATTGGTCTTTATATATCCTGGAGCTATAGCATTTACTCTAATACCATATGGAGCAAGCTCTACTCCTGCTGCTTTAGTAAGCTGAGATACCCCTCCTTTTGAAGAACAGTATGCTACAGAATTTTGAAAACCTATACTTCCTGCTATAGAAGAAATATTTATAATAGAGCCTTTTATATTATTTTCTCGCATATATTTAGCAGCAAATTTTGTACCAAGCATAACTCCTTTTAAATTTATATCTATAGTTTTTTGCCATAAATCTTCTTCTAAATCAAAAATACTACTACCTACAGCTATTCCAGCATTATTGACCATCACATCTAAAGTATTAAATTTTTCTACAGCAAAATTTACCAAATTTTCTACTTCTTCTTTTTTAGAAACATCTGCTTTAAAAAGCAAAGCATTTTCTCCCAAGCTTTCTAAATTTGCATATTCATTAATATCCGACAATACCACTTTAGCACCTTCTTTTAAAAACATTTTAGCTATAGCTTCTCCTAGCCCAGATGATGCTCCTGTGACTATGGCTACTTTATTTTCTAATCTCATAATTTTATTTTTTATTTATTTTTAATTATCTTGCTCTATTATACAACAAAAGAAAAGATTTTATTTTAATAATTAAATTTATTTAGTGTTATAATAAAGTTATTAAAATTTATTTATGCTAATACAAGTCTTAATATTTATTATTTCTATTCTTTTAGTAATAGAAGGAGCTTCTTTAGCCACAAAATATTCTTTAAAACTTACCAAATATTTTAAGATTTCAAGACATGTGGTAAGTTTTGTTATTGTAGCTTTTGTAGGAATCTTTCCTGAAACTATTATCTCTATAAACTCAGCCTTGCAAGGTATACCAGAGTTTGGACTTGGCACTTTATTTGGAGTAAATGTAGCAATACTTACTTTGATATTTGCTTTACTTGTAATATTTTCAGACAAAGGCATTGTTATAGAAAATAAACTACTCAAAAATGTAAGACTTTATCCTTTTTTTATTTTACTTCCTGTAATTTTTGGTTTAGATGGATTTTATTCTAGAACTGATGGTATAGTTTTAATTATTTCTGGCATATTGTTTTATTTCCTTATTTTCAATAATAGTGCCAACTATCAACCACCTATAGAAACTACAAAAGAAACTGGCAAAAGCTATAAAAATATTTTATTTCTTTTATTTTCTATAGCTTTACTTATATTAGGAGCTCACTTCACTGTAAACTCAGCTACCAAAATTGCTCACTTTTTAGAAATCAGCCCTATATTGATAGGTCTTTTTGTGGTAGGGCTAGGAGCCACACTGCCAGAATTTTCTTACTCTTTTAAAGCTATAAAGAAAAAAGAGCATAGCTTAGCTGTAGGAGATCTTATGGGAACAGTGCTTTCTAATGCTACTTTGGTAGTAGGAATGCTAGCTTTAATAAATCCTTTTTATTTTCCAGTAAAAATTATTTATATTTCTGGAACTATTATGTTTATAGCTTCTCTTGTTTTGCTTAACTTTATGCGTTCTGGAAAAATTATTTCTAAAAAAGAAGGGATACTTCTCCTTTTCTTTTGGATAGCTTATGCTTTAATAGAAATTTTTACTAGTTGGTTTTTAAATGTTTAAGCTTTAGCAACATTTTTCTTTTACTCCAATCTTTCTTAAGTGATAAAAAAGATGCGAAAAAACACATCCAAGCACTCCTGCTATTACAAATGGCTCTACTATTTCTACTACATTATCTATACCTGAAACTTTAGAAAGAAATACTTTTCCTATTATAAAAATAAAAACTAAAAAGAAAGATATAAAACTTAATATCTTTTTTCTATACTTTTCCATATGTGCTTTGAGCTCATGAGATAAAAATATAAAATCCATAACTGCATGACCCAAACTAAAAAGAAGAACAGCTAAAGAGAAAGTTATTTGACTCCACTCAAACCACTCTATACTCATATGAAGCAAAAGTAAAAATACAGTAATAGAGTTTTGCCTTGCATGAGCAAATATAGCTAGTAATAAACCTGCTAAAAATAAAACTATAGTTTGTAAATTTAAAGACAATTCTAAAGTATGCTTTAGCATACTAAAAGCATAAAAAAACAAAAAAGCTAAAAATAAATATTCACCAAACTTTTTAAATTTTTCTTTTTTTGACATATTAAATTAGATTTTTAAATTTATGAAAGATTGATATTTAGTAAAGCTTTAATTCTTTCTTCTACCGGAGGATGAGTTAAAAATAATTTAGCTAAAAAAGAAGGTTTATTGCCTTGCAAATTAGCATTTAATCCCATAGGGTTTACTATATATAAGTGGGCTGTAGAATTTTTTGCTTTAGCTAGAGGTTGATTGTATTGAGAAATCTTAGTAAGAGCTGAAGCTAATCCTTCTGGATAACGAGTCATAATAGCAGCGCTAGCATCCGCTAAAAACTCTCTTTTTCTAGAAACAGCAAGTTGTAAAATTGAAGCTGCGATAGGAGCTAAAACTATAGCTAATATAGAACCTATAAGCACAAATATTCCACCTTCTTTTTTAGAATTATTACCATCAGAAAAAGCTCCAAATCTTAAGAAAATTTGAGATAAATAAGATATAGCTGAAACCATAACCACTATAATAGTTTGTAATAAAATATCTTTATTTTGGATATGACTTAATTCGTGTGCTATCACTCCTTCGAGTTCATTTTTATTGAGTATGGATAAAAGTCCAGAAGTGGCAGCTACCACAGAATTATTCTTATTTCTACCTGTAGCAAAGGCATTTGGTATTGGGTCATTTATAACATATAATTTTGGCATTGGAAGCCCGGTAGCTATAGTAAGATTTTCTGTAATATTCCAAAACTCTGGATAATCATTTTTAGAAATTTCTTTAGCTCCAGACATTTTTAAAACCATTTTATCTGAAAACCAATATGAAAAAATATTTGCTACAATAGCAAATATTAACGCTATAAATAAAATAGATTTGCTCTCATAATAATAAGAAAGCACCAAACCTATAACTGAAAAAATAGCTACAAATGTAGCCATTAATAACCAAGTCTTTCTAACATTACTTGATCTTTGACTATATAAAGATTTTCCTTTTTTCTCTGTCGACATAATATTGACATTTAATTAATTAGTGGCTGTATTATAACATATTTAACCCTAAAAAAGAATAGCTCTTAAATAAAAAACTGAAACCTGACGGTTTCAGTTAATTTTTATTTATTTTTTACTGTCTATTTACTTTTGAATACACCACATATTTTTCGTGGTTGTATTCAAAATAACTAGGCATCTGGCCGACTATATGTTTATAGTCAACCTCTTTTACAACAAGAAGATTCAAAGAGTTCATTTTGAACTCTTTTTCTTCTTTATCTATGGCATTTTTAGCATGCCGTAAAACTGCTTCAGAAATAATCATAGTTTATATTTTAATTAATTTGACCTAACATAGCATAACAAATTTTTAATTTTTTGTCAATACTTTTTCTAAATCTTTTTTGAGTAGTTTTAATAAATTTTCTACAGCCAATAAATCTTGATCCTTTACATTTTCTACTTTTTCATAGTCTTTATCTGTAACTTTTGCTAAATTTGTATCAATAGAATTACCAAAATCTATAAGGTAGATTTCCATATCTTTAGATAGCATAATATTACCAGCATGAATATCTCCATGTATTACTCCAGACTCTTGATGCATTAACTTTAAATCTTCTTGTAGTTTTTTCAAAAATTCTGGATCTGTTATTTTTTCATAAAGAATTTGTAATTTTGAAAAATCTGAATTAAACATCTCTAGTAGATTATACGAATCAAAAAATATATCTTTAAAACTAAAACCTTGGACTGTCTCCATAGAGAAAAAAGATTTTACCTTATCCATATTCATCACTATATGTCTTGGTGCAGGCACTTTTAGAGTTAAATGATTTATATCAGAAACATTATAAACTCTTTCATGTATTAAATATTCTTGATATAAATCATTTTTTAAAAGTGGATTATTTAAAGTCCGTAAATATTTAAGACAAGTCTCTTCATTGTATTTTGTTTTATAAACACAACCAACATTACCTATACCTAAAAAATTATTTTCATTTTTCCTAGCTTCTGTAAGTTCTTTTATTTCAATTTGAATCTCTTCGAATTTTTCCGGAGGAAGATTTTCTGGTAACTTCCATTCCATCTCTCTTCTCTTTTCCATTATTAATAAAATTTTATCTGAAAAATATTTTATAATTTCATCTTTATTTTCTCTATCTTTTATAATCTCAGGCAATTCAAAATATTTTGAATTTGGAAGGGAAAATTTTTTCTTATCACTTTCAACTAAGTTTAACTCTTTAGGTATTCCTTCTACCAACTCATTAAATTGCTTAACTTTTTTTTGAAAATTTAGGGCTTCCATACCAAACTAAAATTGAACCTCTACAGGATTTCTTGCCACTTCTTCTCCTTCGGCAAGCTTAAACATTTCTTCTTTTTTAAATCCAAAAGAGCTAGCAATAATATTAGAAGGAAAAACCTCTATAGCTGTATTAAGATCTGTAACTGTAGAGTTATAAAATCTTCTAGCTGACTGGATTTTATCTTCTGTATCTCTAAGCTCATTTTGTAGAGAAGCAAAATTATTTGTAGCTTTTAAGTCTGGATAGCTTTCTGCTAAAGCAAAAACTTGCTTTAAGGCTCCAGAAAGCTGGTTTTCAGAGTCTGCTATTTTATCTTTATCTCCAGAACTATGTGCTGTCATAGCAGAATTTCTAGCTTCTATCACTTTTTCTAAAGTAGAACTCTCAAAATCTTTAGCTCCTTTTACAGTATTTATAAGATTTGGAATAAGGTCATATCTTCTTTTAAGTTGGACATCTATATCTGCCCAAGCATTTTTTACTCTATTTCTTTTAGTTACTAATCCATTATAAACTCCAATAGCTAATAAAAATATTATTATTAAAATTATTAAGAAAATCATAGTTGTTGACATATTTTTTTAAATTATATTTCTTATTGTATCATATAAAGGCAAATAGAGGTCTATTATTTATAAATAAAAACCTACTTTTGAATGTTAAGAAAAAGCTTGACAAGAAATATAGGTATGCTATACTACTAGTGTTGTGGTCTTCTGTTGATATCGTTTTTGTTTTCATATAACTAATCACAACTTTTATACCGAGTTGATGTGTGCATAGTTTTGTGAAATATTAATATATTTCAACACATATCTTTAGTAGACTTGGTTATTACATACTTCGCAATAAACTATTCCCAAACAAAACCCCTATTTCCAAAAGTTTTAAACTTTTGAGAGGGGTTTTTTTATTACTTTTTTTTGATATAATCTATAGATTGACAGCTAATAAGGCTAATCATTAACAAATTATGGAAAAACAAAATTTAGAATATAAAAGACACACTCTTTCTCATGTTTTAGCTCATGTGTTAGAACAAAAATATAATGGTGCAAAAATAACTTTAGGACCAGCTATAGAAACTGGGTTTTATTATGATGTTGATTTTACAGGGAAAAACTCTCCAAACTCTGATAAAGATTTTGAAGAAATTACTTTTTTAATGAAAGAAAGACTTAAAATAGGTGGCACATTTTCTCATGAAGTTGTAACTAAAGAAAAAGCTTTAGAAATTTTTAAAAATAATGAATACAAAATAGAGCTTATAAATGAAATAATAGCAAAAGGAGAAGAAATCACTCTTTATACTATAGACTATTTAGATGGTTCAAAATTTACAGATTTGTGTAGAGGTGGGCATGTAGAAAATTTAAAAGATATAGATATAGATAGCTTTAAGATTTCTCATATCGCTGGAGCTTATTGGAGAGGAGATGAAAAAAATAAAATGCTTACCAGAGTTTATGGGCTAGCTTTTCAGAATAAAGAAGAGCTTATTTCTTATGAAGAAAAATTGAAAGAAGCTAAAAAAAGAGATCATAGACTTTTAGGAAAAGAGCTTGGTCTATTTTTATTTTCAGATTTGGTAGGACCTGGTCTTCCAATGTGGACTCCAAAAGGAACTATATTAAGAAATGAAGTAGACAATTTTATTCAATCACTCCGCGCTAAATACGATTATGGAGAAGTGACTATCCCTCATTTAACCAAAAAAGATCTTTATGAAAAATCTGGCCACTGGGAAAAATATCAGGAAGATTTATTTAAAATAGAAACTCGTGAAGGAAAAACATATTGTGTAAAACCAATGAATTGTCCTCATCATGCTCAAATTTATGCTTCAGAATTAAGAAGTTATAAAGAGCTACCTATAAGGTATTCTGAAACTACTATGGTCTATAGAGACGAGCAATCTGGGGAGCTTAGTGGGCTTTCTAGAGTACTTTCTATAACTCAAGATGATGCTCATGTATTTTGTACTGAAAATCAAATAGAAGAAGAAGTAAAAGGTATTTGGGAAATGATAGAAGACTTTTACAATATTTTTAAATTTGATGATTTAAAAATAAGATTTTCTCGCCGAGATGATAATCCTAAATTTAAAGGAAATATGGAGTCTTGGAATAAAGCAGAGTCTGCTATTAAAAATATTATTACAGATAAAGTAGGAGAAAATTTTATAGACGGCCCTGGAGAAGCTGCTTTTTATGGCCCTAAAATAGATTTTATGGCAAAAGATGCTCTAGGTAGAGAGCATCAAGTAGCCACTGTACAAGTAGACTTTATTCAGCCTACCAATTTTGGATTAGAATATGTTTCTGAAGCTGGTACTAGAGAAATGCCGGTTATGATTCACTGTGCTATTGCTGGATCTCTTGAGAGATTTTTATCAGTATATATAGAGCATGTTGCTGGAAACTTTCCTCTCTGGCTAAGCCCTACCCAGATAGCTCTTATACCTATAAATAATGAAAGTCATTTAGATTTTGCAAAAGAAATTTTTAAAGAATTAAAAGAAAATAATATAAGAGTAGAGCTCAAAAAAGAAAAAGACGGTCTTGGCAAAAAAGTCCGTTACGCAAAAGATATGAAAATACCATATTGGATAGTCGTCGGAGATAAAGAAATAACTGAACAGAAAATCACCTTAGAAAATCGTGAGGGAGAAAAGTTTAATCTCAGTCTTGAAGAGTTGATTCAGAAACTAAAAAATGAAATAAAAAATAAAGAGTAAATAATCTAAATTACAAATATAAAACAAAAAGCTTTCAAAATATTTTGAAAGCTTTTTTACAAATTTTACTCTAAAAACAGCTTTAATTTTTAAAGAAAATATCCTTGACAAAAATTTAATAATTTGCTATAATAGGGTCAATTAAGTTCTTTGTTACATCTTTTTAAAAAATAGAAAATGAAAAAAGTAATTTTTATTTTGAGCTTGTTCTTTTTATTCTCTACAGTTGGAGTTTATGCTCAAACCGAAAAATCGGTAGAAAAAGAAAAGGTTGCTTTAAGTGGAAATGTAAATTTTTCTACTAAAGCGGTAGCTACAATACTAGGAAGTGTCCTTAGTGATAGCCCGCAAATGTCTGCAGGAATACAGGGTTTTTATAAAGGCTTTGGTCTAAACCTTTTTCTTTCAGCAGACCTCTTGGGTAAACCCAGTCCGGCAAATTTTATATCTCTTTCCCCTGGGTATCTCAAAACATGGGGGGGTGGATGGAGTCTGTATTCTGCACTACACTTTGAATTTTATAGTGCAGCAAAAGAGAATGATTTAATGGTGCCATATATTGCAATCGGAAATCGGAGTTGGATTAATACCAATTTACTTCTCGGATATGCATACATGTTAAGATCTGGAGATGGCATCTATGCTGGACTACTTTCTTTTGATAAGAAATTTTGCGAAAGTTATAAATTTAAAGTATCTTCTGCAAATACCTTATTTGAAAAGAAGTTTACTACCAGCATTATGTTAGAGCTATCAAAAGAAATTACCCCTAAAGTTACCTTGGGTGCTGTTTATAGTTTTCTGAAATTTAACACTCCTCACAAAGATCATTGTGGAGTGATTAAATTAAGCTATAATTTTAACAAATAATTAAAACCCTATTTAGTTATAAGACTAAATAGGGTTTATTTTTTAAGAAATGAGAATGTTAAAAGTTTAATACTAATAAACCTTAGTTTCTTTAATTGTACAATTTCTTGAAATATAATCTTTATCAAAATCTGAAATTTCTTTTCTTGTGCCATTATAGATATAATAGGCATTATTTATATTTTCACATCCAGAATCTGGACAAACTCTAGGCATTAAATTAATAATTTTTTCAGAAGGACAATCTTTGATTGGTGATGAAGCATCTTTAAAATATTCTTTACAATAAGGTTTTTGCATAGCTTCATCTGGACAAAACATTAAAGTACAAACCGCCTCGCCGCCAACAGTTTCCCTAGAACAGTTGTTACATCCATCAAACCAAGCTTTACAGTCTGAAGTGATTTGGTTTTTAGTGCTAGTTGCAAAATATTCTTTACAATAGGGTTTTTGCAAATTATTATCAGGACAATACATCAAAGTACATCCAGCAATACCCCCAATTTCAGATCTAAAACAATTGTTACACCCATCAAACCAAGCCTTGCAATCTGAGGTGACAGGATTATTTATCAAATCATCCTTGTCGTTTTTATTGTTGT
>CAYMRR010000008.1:0-21853 GCA_964393005.1 uncultured Candidatus Saccharibacteria bacterium | reverse complement strand
CAAAACTTAAAACAAGTTTTCCCAGATTTGGTAGGATATCGATCAGATGGCTCTTTGGGGGTAAATTATAGTATGCTTTCTGCTTATTTAGTTTCTGGAGTAAATGAGCTTGCGGAAAAATCTATTTTCGCAAATGTTGGATCTTCTACTTTGGTAAACAATTCTTTAAAATCTTCTTTAAACAATTTAGCTCTTGTCTTAGCTACTACTACAGATGCAGAATTAGCAGACTCCATGATAGATAATTTAGAATCTCTTTTTGCTACTTCTTCTTTAGCTTCTATAAAAGCTCTTACAAATACTCTTACAAAGAAAAATCATTCTCTCGATTTTAATGATAATGTACTTACAAATATTAAAGCTTTAGAAGGAGTAGGAGGTTGGAGAATCACCAAAGATGGTACAATAGAAGCAGCCAAGCTTTGTTTGAGAAACTCTCAAGGTGATTATATTTGTATTGATGGAGACGATCTTTCAAGTTTTGGAATAGGTACTTATGTAAATACTGATCAAGAGTCTGAAGAAGATGGTATAGAAGAAAGTGAAGAAGAAAGTTCTAGTGAAGAAGAAGGTGGAGGAGCTAGCGAAGAAGAAAGTCCAGCTACTAATGAAGAAGATGAAGGGGGGCAAATAGAAAATGGAGAAAGTGAAGATTAAAGCTTATTTTATATAAAAATAAAAAGATGAAAAAGAAGTTGGTTTATGTTAAAATAGTTTTATTATCTAGCTAATCTTAGCAATTATATTATTAATATTTATCATTTTAGGCTAAAAGCCTTTAAATTTATGTCACTTTTAAAGAAAATTTTTAAATCAGAAGATGAAAGGCTTATCAAAAAATTGCAGCCTATTGTAGATAAAGTTTTAGAGCAGGAAATGAAATTGAAAGATCTTTCTGACGAAGATATTAAAAATACTAGTCTAGAATTAAAAACTCAAATTAGAAAAGAAATACAAGAAGGAGAAGACAATCTTAAAACTAAAGACCTAAATAGAGACGAGTTTAGATTAGAAAGTCAAAAATTAGTCCAAGAGATTTTAGATAAAAATATTGTCTTAGCTTATGCTTTAGTAAGAGAGACAGCAAGGAGGACTTTAGCTATGATGCACTATCCAGTACAAATAGTAGGAGGCATAATAATGCATAGAGGTACTATAGCTGAAATGAGGACAGGAGAAGGAAAAACTTTAGTAGCTACACTTCCTGCTTATTTAAATGGTCTATCTGGTAAAGGTGTACATATAGTTACAGTAAATGATTATCTTTCTAAAAGAGATGCTGTCTGGATGGGTAGAATTTACGATTTTCTTGGCCTTTCTGTAGGAGTTTTAAATCATCAAGTTTCTTATCTTTTTGATAGAGAAAGAGTAGGGGAAGTTAATTTAGAAAAAGCAAAAAATGTAGACGAGGATATAGAAGAGCTTGGAAGTTTTAAAGTAGAAGATGAATATCTAAGAAAAGTAAGCAGAAAAGAAGCTTACGAAGCAGACATCACTTACGGGACAAATAATGAATTTGGTTTTGATTATCTAAGAGACAATTTAGTTTACAATTCTATTGAACTTGTTCAAAGAGAACACAATTTTGCTATTGTGGACGAAGTAGACTCTATTCTTATAGACGAATCTCGTACTCCTCTTATTATTTCTTCTGAAGCGAGTGATTCTGACGAGCTTTATAAAAGATTTGCTCGTTTTGCAGAAAAATTAAATGAAGGAGAAGATTTTGAAAAAGATGAAAAGCAAAGAGCTATATCTTTACTTCCAAGTGGTATAGAAAAAGCAGAAAAAGAGTTTAATCTTACCAATTTTTATGCTTCAGAGAATGTAAAACTTATTCATCATTTAGAAAATGCTGTAAAGGCCAAAGCTTTATTTATTAGAGAAAAGCAATATGTAGTAAGAGATATAGTTAAAGAAAATGGTCAAAAAGAAAAAGAGGTGGTAATAGTAGACGAGTTTACCGGAAGAATGCAGCCAGGTAGAAGATGGAGCGAAGGTTTGCATCAGGCCATAGAAGCTAAAGAAAATGTCTATATACAAAAAGAATCAAAGACTGTAGCCTCTATTACTTTTCAAAATTATTTTAGATTTTATAGAAAGCTTTCTGGTATGTCTGGTACAGCCAAAACTAGTGAAGAAGAATTTTTCAAAGTATATGGTTTACCAGTGACTACCATTCCTACTCATAAAGAAATAAAAAGAGATGACAGACAAGATCTTATTTTCCAAACAGAAAAAGGAAAATTAAAAGCTCTTACAAAATTGGTAAGAGAATTAAATGAAAAAGGTCAGCCAGTACTTATTGGTACCGTTTCTATAGAAAAAAACGAACAACTTTCTAAATATTTAGAGAGAGAAAATATACCACACAGTATTTTGAATGCTAAAAATCATGAAAAAGAAGGAGAGATAATAGCTGCTGCTGGAAGAAAAAATGCTGTGACTATTGCTACAAATATGGCCGGTCGTGGAGTGGATATAAAGCTTGGAGGAGCAAATCCTACAGCAGCAGAAAAAGAAGAAATCAACAACCTTGGAGGACTTTTTGTAATAGGTACCGAAAGACATGAAGCAAGAAGAATAGACAATCAGCTTAGAGGTCGTTCTGGAAGACAAGGAGATAATGGAGCTACCCAATTTTTCGTATCACTTGAAGATGATCTTATGCGAATTTTTGGAAGCAATTCTGTACAAAATATGATGAATAAATTTGGTATAGCAGAAGATATGCCTATCAAATCCAAAATGGTTTCTAATGTTTTAGAATCTGCTCAAGAAAAAATAGAAGGCTATCACTTTGATACAAGAAAACACACTTTACAATACGACGATGTTTTAAATCATCAAAGACAAAGTATTTACGATAGAAGACGAAGAGTGCTTTTAGAAGACAAAGAAGAATTAGAAAATGTATTAAAAGAACTTTATTTAGAAAAACCAGAATTTGAAGATTTGGTAAAAGAGAAAAAAGAAAAATATGGCGAAGAAGCTTTTAATAGTGTATTAAAAAGTCTTTATTTACAAATAGTAGATCAGCATTTTATGGCCCATCTTGAGCATATGGATGATATTCGTCAATCTGTAAACTTGCGAGCTTATGGTCAAAGAGATCCTCTAGTAGAGTATAAAAAAGAAGCTTTAGCTACTTATCATGCTATGCAAAATCATATGAAAGATGATTTTTATAACTTTATAAGTCATATAGATGCAGTTATGGCCAATCTTGAAGCTCAAAAAATAGTTAGAGAATCAGAAAAGAGAAACCAAACTTTTATAACCAATAAAAAATCTGATTCAGATACCAGTTCAGCACCTATTACAAAAAAAATAGAAGGAGAAGATGGAGAAAAGAAAAAAATAGGAAGAAATGATCCTTGTCCTTGTGGATCTCTTAAAAAGGTTAAAAAATGTGATTGCTCAGAATATGAATATTTAAGAAAATAGGTTTATTTTATTATGAAAAATTTATTTAAAGAAATTATTACAAAAATCATAACTTGGCAAGCTTCTTTTTTACTTAAAAAGCACAAACCAAAAATTATAGCTATTACAGGAAATCTTGGTAAAACCACAACTAAAGATTTTATAACTGCAGCTTTGAAGAAAAATTTAATTTCAGAAAAAGGAGATTATCTAGTTCTTGCAAGTAAAAAAAGCATGAATAGTGAAATAGGTATTCCTCTTACCATACTTGGCCTTGAATCTGGATGGACAAATCCTTGGCTTTGGTTAAAAATTATTTTTTCTAGTTTTGTAAAAATGTTTGATACTTTTCCTTATAAATATTTAGTTTTAGAAATAGGGGCAGATTCTCCAGGGGATATATTAAAAGTTAGTAAATATATAAAGCCAGATATAGTAGTACTCACAGCTTTTGCTAAAGTTCCAGTGCATATAGAGTTTTTTGATAATGATAGAGAAAAGCTTATTCGTGAAAAAAAGTATTTAGCAGAAAGTCTTAAAGAAGGGGGTACTCTTATCTATAATTTAGATGATATAGATTGTCAAAATATAGCCAAAGATTTAGAAAATAAAAATATCAATTTCCAAACCTTTTCTCTTAAGAGTAAAGAAGCAGATATTATAGCCAGAAATACAAAAGTGCTTTATGAAGATAAAAATAGATATATTAGTAAAATACAAGGAATCTCTGGAGAAATAGTTTTAAAAGAAGAAGTTTTCAGAATAGAGCTTTTAGAAGTTTTAGGAGATGCAGCATTTTATGGGCTTTTGCCAGCTCTTTTAATAGCCAATGATTTAAATATTTCTTTAGAAAAAGATATAAAAGATATAGAAAAAAGTGACAAACCAAAAGGAAGAATGCGAGTCTTTCAAGGACTTTATGAATCTACTATTATTGATGATACTTATAACTCTTCTCCAAAAGCTTTAAAACACGGTATAGAAATAATAAAAAATTTAAAAACTAGAGGAAAAAAGATTTTTGTTTTAGGAGATATGCTTGAGCTTGGTGATTTTACTAAAAGAGAGCATGAAGAAATAGGAAAAAGAATCGCTAAAGTTTGTGATATTCTGATCGTTTCTGGTATTAGAGCAAAAATAATAGGGGAGACAGCTTTAGAAGAAGGTATGTCTCGAGACAATGTTTATATTACTCCAGGCAGTTTAGAAGCCGCAAGACAAACTTTGCTTACATTAGAAACTGAAGTAGAAAAAGATTATAAACAAGGTCGCACCGAAAAGGAAGTAGGGGGTGATTTGGTTTTTGTAAAAGGTTCTCAAGGAGCAAGAATGGAAAAGGTAGTCCGCATGATCATTGATAGAAATCTTTACAATCCAGATGAAGAATTGGTAAGACAAGAAAAGATTTGGGGATATAAATAATTTACAATTTTAAAACCATGCTAAAATATATGCATGGAAGCAATTTTAAAATCTGAAATCTTTTTTGTAGTGAGCACCGTTTCAATAGTTATTATAACTATTTTATTAATAGTTGTTTTAATTTATTTTATCAGTATTTTAAAAAGAATTAAAAAAGGAGTTAATAGTTTAGATCAGCATATTTCAAAAGCTGCCGAAGATATATCTTTATTAAAAGATAATATTTTAGAAAAAATTAATTTCCTTTCTTTTTTAAATAAGATTTTTTCAAATAAAAGCAAAGAAGAAAGTAAGGAAAAATCACAACCAAAAATTACAAGAATTAAATAATTTTAATAAAAATTATGTCTAAAAATAAAGAAAGAAAAACAAGCGGTACATCTACCGCTACAGTAGTAGGTATTGCAGCTACAGCTACAATAGCATATTTATTATTTGGTCCTGAAGGCAAGAGAAATCAAAAGCTTGCCAAAGGCTGGGCTTTAAAAATGAAAGGAGAGATTTTAGACAAACTAGAAAAGTTTGAAGAAGTTTCTGCTCCTATCTATGAAAAAGTAGTATTAGATATTGGAGAAAGATATAAAAAGCTAAAAACTCTAAATATAGAAGATGTAGAAAAAGTAATAGACTTTCTAAAGAAAAATTGGAATAAAATAGAAAAAGAAGCCAAAGCTAAAATAAAAGAAAAAGCAAATAAAAGAGTAGCCAAAAAAGCTGTCAAAAAAGTAGCTGCCAAAAAAGCTGCCGCTAAAAAAGTAGTAGAGAAAGTAATAGAAAAAGTAGAAGAATTAAAAGAAGAAATAAAAGAAGAAGTTGCTTTAGATACTCCAAAAAAGAAAGTTGCTAAAAAAGCTAGTAAAAAAGTAGTTAAAAAATAAAATTTATCTGTGACCTTACGGGGAATCGAACCCCGATTTCATCCGTGAGAGGGATGTGTCCTAACCGTTAGACGATAAGGCCAAAAGCTAATAAAATATTAACATAGTTAAGTTTATCATATTTTTTGAATTCTGTAAAAAGCTTTATATTTCAAGGGTTATTTTAAAATACTATTTGACAAATAGTATTTTTTAATGTATAACTCTTGACTTTTTTTTTCCAATTTGCTAGCATATTACCGTTGAGCGATAAGCTCATTTTTTGTTTGTAAAAATTCTGATGTGGGAAGTGGCGGAGCTAAACCGCAACATTATGATAAAAAATATACAAAATACTCTCTTAGCCATGGCTTTTATACCAATATTTGCTATGTCTAGCTCAGGGTTAAATATTGTTTCTAGCGTGCTTGTAGAATCTAATCAATCTACCAGTACAAAAGAAATCCTTATAAACGAAGAAAACTCCAAACAAGAGTTAACTAAAAAGGAAAAAGAAAGAAAGCTTCAAGCTGCTAAAATAGATGCTTATTATAATAAGTATAATCTACCTTTAGCAGGATACGGTGAGCAATTTGTAATGGTAGCAGAAAAATATGGTATTCCATACAATCTATTACCAGCAGTTGCCATGAGAGAATCTACCGGTGGAAAGTTTGCTTGCTACAACAATCCTTTTGGTTGGGGATCTTGCAAAATCAAGTTTAATAATTTTAATGAAGCTATAGAGTCTGTAGGTAAAAACCTCGGAGGAGCAAATCCAAACACTGCTAGATATTATGCTAGAGAAAGTGTCAAAGATAAGCTTTATTATTATAACGGAACTGTTATCGAAGGTTATGAGGACCAAGTCATCGCTATTATGGGGATGATAGATAGAATGGATGTAGATTTAGAGAAATAAATTATTTCTAAATAATAAAATCAAAAAAACAAAACTCGCAATAAAAGCGAGTTTTGTTTTTATTAATATATTATTAATATATTTTATTAAGCTTCTTTTTTCCTGTCTAGCTTATTAATAGGAGATTTTACAAAGATTAGATAAATCACAAGTAAAATAGTTACAAAATTAATAAGCTCAGATACAAAGCTACCCCAGGTAAAAGCAATTTCAGTGCCAGGAATAGTGAATACATAACTTGCCAAGTTTTGACCTTTTCCTATCAAAGCTCCCAAGACTGGGTTTATAAAGCTGTTTATTAGAGAGTTTACAAAAGTCGTTACCGCACCTCCCACTATAATACCTACTGCAAGACCAATAACTCCTTTCTCTCTTATAAAATTTACAAATTCGTTTATCATATTTTTAAAAATTAATTATAAATATTTATAGATTATATCATTAAAACATTCTTTTAAAAGCTTTTAGATTATCTTAAAAATATGCTAAACTAGTATAAATGGAGATGTGGCTGAGTGGTCGAAAGCACCTCACTGCTAACGAGGCAGGGTAGAAATACCCTCATGGGTTCGAATCCCATCGTCTCCGCAATAAAATAATGAAGTCCATGCAAAGTGTGGGCTGATTTATTTTATAGGAGAAGTGGGGTTCGAATTGAGCCTTTTGCGAAGCCAAAATTTTGTAAAAATTTTGTAAAAGGCGAACCGGGGTCGAGAAACAAGGAGCAAAGCGACTATGTTTGGTGACCGAATCCCATCGTCTCCGCAAAATAAAAGGTTATGTTTGGTGACCGAATCCCATCGTCTCCGCAATAAAATAATGAAGTCCATAAAAAGCCTAGGTTAATTTATTTTAAAAAACACTTGACTTTTATATACCCCTATGCTATGATATAATTGATAAAATCTGCCGTTCATTTTACAATTAAATCAAAAAGTCCTACTAATTTAGTAGGGCTTTTTGATTTTTTAAACATCATTTGACTTCTTGTTTTATATAAGTTATCTTTATATATAGTTCTTTAATTAAAAGAAAGCAGTAATCGACATGATTTAAATTCAAGATTTAAATTCAAATTTAACTCCCGAAAAGCCTCGCTGTGAAGCGCGGTTTTTTTATTTTGGGAATGGGAAGAGTGTGGTAGAATAGGGGTATGAAAAAAGAGAAAAGATTTTAATTAAAACTCCTTGCATTTTAAATGTAAATGTAGTAAGCTTATTACATGTATAAAAAGTTAGAAGAAATCGCCGAAATAAGCACAGGATACACCTTTAGAAAGTCTATACAGGATGTTTCAGAAGGAGATATCCAAGTTTTGCAAGCAAAAAACATACTCCCAGACGGAGAAATTACTGATATTGACGAGTTAACCAAAATAGACTCTTCTACAATGCGAGATCCTTTTTTACTCAAATACAATGACATCATTTTAGTAGCCAAAGGTTTCGGTATTGGCTCATTCCGCTCAGCAGTTTTTAAAGAAGAAGTAAAAAATATTTTACCTTCTTCTTCAGTAATAATTTTACGAGTAAAAGATATTTTAGCCCTACCCAAATATCTGGCCGATTATTTTAATTCTGAAGCCGGGCAAAAAAGTTTAATACAAATCACTTCAGGCGGGTCCGTGATACAAAGTTTATCAGTCAAAGATTTGAAAAATTTAAAAATCCCTATACCACCAATAAAGAAACAGAAACTATTAATCAAATTAAACGAAAACCAAAAGAAAATAAAAGAAATTCAAGAACAAAAAAACAAACTCACCAACTCAATCATTACCAACATTTTTAATAACCTAACCACCAAATAATATGAAAAAATTAACTCAAGACGAATTAAATAAAACCCTCTGGAGTGCTGCCGACTCATCTCGCTCACAAGTCGACGCCGGAGTCTTTAAAGATTATGTACTTGCCATGCTTTTCTTTAAATATCTTTCAGATCTATCTAAAAAAAGTTACGCCGGTTATCGAGAAAGATTTCAAGGTGATGAAGCTCGTATCCAAGAGAAAATGAAACTTGATAGATTCTATCTCCCAGAAAAAGCTTCTTTTGATTATATCTATTCAATCCTTGAAGAAGATAATCTAGGTGAAGAAATCAATAAAGCCCTTCATAAAATAGAAGATGCCAATAAAGAAAAACTAGAAGGAGTATTCGCGGTAGATTTTAATTCAGAAGCAGTTCTAGGAAAACTTCAAGAAAAAAATAAAATGTTGAGAAACCTAATCCAAGATTTCGCAAAAATCGATCTCACAGATGTAAAGGACGACATCATCGGTAATTCATATATGTATATGATAGAAAGGTTCGGAGAAAACGCAGGGAAGAAAGCTGGGGAATTTTTTACGGTGAGAAATGTAGCCGAGCTAGTCGCCAGATTAGCCAAACCTGAAATTGGTGGACGAATTTGCGACCCATGTATGGGTTCAGGTGGCCTACTCTTACTCGCTGGTGAAGAAGTCGAAAAGCAAGGCTCAAATAATTACGCGCTATACGGCCAAGAGTCCAATGGCTCTACCTATCAGCTGGCGCGCATGAATATGTTTCTACACAATAAAGACTCTGCCAGACTCGAATGGGGAGATACCCTAAACAATCCACTCCTCATAGAAAATGATCAGCTCATGCATTTCGACACAATAGTCGCAAATCCACCTTTCTCACTAAAAAAGTGGGGAGCCGAGCGTGCCGAAAGCGATAAATACAAACGTTTTTGGCGTGGTATCCCTCCAAAAGATAAAGGTGATTTTGCTTTTATCTCTCATATGGTAGAAACCCTAAAACCAAAAACTGGTCGCATGGCAGTGATTGTGCCTCATGGAGTATTATTCCGTGGCCGTTCTGAAGGCAAAATCCGTAAAGAATTACTAAAAGAAAATCTAATAGATGCAGTCATCGGGCTACCTGCTGGACTATTTCAAACTACCGGTATACCAGTAGCTATTTTAATCATCGACCGTAGTCGTGAAGAAGGCGGCAAAAATGCCAACAAAAAAGATATACTCTTTATCGAAGCTTCTAAAGAATTCCAAGCTCAAAAAGCACAAAATATTTTAGCTGAAGAAAATATAGAAAAGATTCTCAAGACTTATGAAGATCGTAAAGATATCGAAAAATTTGCCAGAAAAGTAGAATTTCCAGAAATCGAAGAAAATGATTTTAACCTAAATATCACGAGGTATGTAGATACTTTTGAAGAAGAAGATCCGGTAGATATCGAAGCCAATCTCAAAGAGCTTGCTAAATTAGAACCAGAGCTTCAAAAATTAGAAAAACAAATGGTCGAGTATTTAAAGGAGTTGGGGGTTAAAAAATAAAAGTATGAATGAGATAATTTGTCCAAATTGTAATAAAGCATTTAAAATTGATGAGGCTGGTTATGCTGATATTCTTAAACAAGTCCGAGATCACCAATTTGAAGAAGAACTTGCAAAGAGGGAAAGTTTTTTTGAGAAAGATAAAGATAATGCTGTAAAGTTAGCTGAAGAGAAAATAAAAAATAAAATTAAAGATGAGCTTGCTGAAAAGGATTTAGTAATTGAAAAACTTAAAATAGAAAAAGAAAAAGAGGTTTTCTTATCTAAATCTCAAAGTGATCTTGAAATAACTGAATTAAAAACAAAACTTACATCAATAGAAACTGAGAAAAAACTTGCAATCACTGAAGCAGTAACAAAAGTTGAAAAAGAACGAGATAATCTTGCTTCAGAGTTAAAGGTAAAAGACGCTGAAAAACAGCAGATGGAATTATCTTTAAAAAATGAGTTTGAGACTGAACTTAAAGCCAAGGATGAAATTATTGAACGCTACAAGGATTTGAAAGTAAAACTTTCAACAAAGATGTTAGGAGAGTCTCTTGAACAGCACTGCGAAATAGAATTCAATAGATTACGTGCCACTGGTTTTAAAAATGCATTCTTTGAAAAAGATAACGATGCATCATCTGGAAGTAAGGGGGATTATATATACCGTGAATGTGATGATACAGATGAAGAAATTATTTCGATAATGTTTGAAATGAAAAACGAATCAGACACAACAGCTACGAAGAAAAAGAATGAAGACTTTCTAAAGGAGTTAGATAAGGATAGAAATGAAAAAAAGTGTGAATATGCAGTGCTTGTATCACTACTAGAAAGTAATAACGAACTCTATAATACTGGAATAGTTGATGTATCTCATCGTTACAATAAGATGTATGTAGTTCGGCCTCAATTTTTTATTCCAATTATTACACTTTTACGAAATGCTGCTTTAAATTCTATGCAGTATAAGTCTGAGCTAGCTTTAGTAAAAAATCAAAACATCGATATTACTAATTTTGAAACCGAATTGAATAATTTCCGTGAGGGGTTTAGTAGGAATTTTCGTCTAGCTTCTGATAAATTTAAAACTGCAATAGAAAGTATTGATAAATCAATTGATCAATTACAAAAAACTAAAGATGCTTTGCTTTCTTCGGAGAGAAATTTACGTCTTGCTAATGATAAAGCAGAAGACTTAACAATTAAAAAATTAACAAAAGGAAATCTAACTATGCAAGAAAAATTTAAACAAGTTTCAGAAAAATAATAGCAAATTGTATTAAATGTAATGACCGAAATGTCGTTAAACTAATTATTAGTTAATAAAATATAGTATTTATGCAAAATTATGCAAACCTTGGCGGAGACTCAAATGTTTCAAGATATGAAATCGGCTCAGATTTTATAAAAGTTGAATTCAAGGATTCTAGTATTTATAAATATACTAATGAGAGCGCAGGAGAAAATCATATCACCGAAATGAAGAGATTGGCAGTGCTTGGTCAAGGACTAAACTCTTATATTATGTTGAATTGTAAATACGGTTACGAAAAGTAATTTAAAATTAGTTAGAGATATTTAAATTTTAGATATCTCTATACTGTTTTTAAAACAGAATTATTATGAAAACTAACCAAACACAAAAAAATATTCCTTCAGATTGGCAACAAGTAAAACTTGGTGATATTTGTGATTTTAAAAAAGGCAAAGGACTTCCTAAAGATGATCTAATTAAGGATGGAAAATATGAGGCTATACATTACGGTGAATTATTTACCAAATATCATGAAAAAATAGAGAATATTTTAAGTAAAACCAACAATAATAAAAATGTTTTTTTATCTAAAAAGAATGATATTTTAATGCCAACGTCTGATGTAACCCCGAGAGGGCTTTCAACAGCAAGCTTTATTGATAAAGATGGAGTTATTCTTGGTGGAGACATTTTAGTTATAAGACCTAAATCAAATATTTTAAATGGACTATTTTTCAGTAATTTTGTTTCTTCTCAAAAACAAGAAGTAATTAAGTTGGTATCAGGCACAACAGTTTTTCATTTGTATGGTTCTGATATGTCTAAACTTAAATTTAATCTTCCACCCCTTCCCGAACAAAACCGTATCGTTTCAGTTCTTGAAACTTGGGACAAGGCGATTGAAAAACTTGCTAAAAAAATTGAACTAAAAAAGCAAATCAAAAAAGGTTTGATGCAGGATTTGTTGACTGGAAGGAAAAGGCTGAGAGGGTTTAGTGATAAGTGGGAAATTAAAAAACTTGGAGATATTTGTAATTTATATCAACCACAAACAATAACATCTGAAGAAATTTCAAATATTGGGAAGTATAAAGTTTATGGAGCAAATGGTGTTATCGGTTATTATGATAAATATAATCATGAAAATTCTGAAATATTAATCACTTGTAGAGGTGCGACCTGTGGAACGATAAATTTTTCAGAACCAAAATCTTGGGTTACAGGTAATGCAATGGTTGCAACTCCAAAAAATCAATTATTAAACAAGGAATTTCTATATTACATATTAATTTTTTCAAATTTAAATTCCGTCATAACAGGACTTGCTCAGCCGCAGATTACAAGAAAAGATCTTTCTCCTTTTAAAGTAAAAATACCTGAATTAGAAGAACAATCAGCAATCGCTCAAATTCTTACTACCGCTGACAAAGAAATCATTGAATTAGAAAAGAAACTACAAATCATTAAGGAACAGAAAAAGTTTCTTTTAGATAATTTAATAACTGGTAAAATCCGGACTCCAGAAAATCTTTTAAATAAGGTAAAATAATAATATGAAAAAAAATAATAAAATTGAAATTTTTGAAGAATATAAAATTAGAAAATCTTATGACGAGGATGCAGATATTCGGGTGTTTTCAGTTGTAGATATTATACGCGCATTAGAAGTTAGTCCTGACCCTAGAAATTATTGGAAAGTGCTTAAAAGTAACCTAAAAAAAGAAGGTAGTCAAGTGGTTAAAAATATTAACCAGTTGAAAATGGTAGCAGAAGATGGAAAAATGCGTCTTACAGATGTTGCAGATACAGAAACTATACTTAGATTAGTCCAGTCAGTACCTAGTAAAAAAGCAGAACCTATCAAGATGTGGCTAGCAAAAGTAGGTTATGAACGCATGCAAGAAATAGCAAATCCAGAATTAGCACTCAATCGTTCTCGAGAGTATTGGCAAAAGCATGGACGAAGTGAAAAATGGATACAGCAACGCATGATGGGTCAAGAAACTCGTAATAAATTAACTGATTACTGGAAATCGGCAGGAGTAGAAAAAGGTAAAGAATATGCGATTCTTACAAATATTATTCACGAAGAGTGGAGTGGTCTTGGAGTGCAAGATCATAAAAAGTTAAAAGGTCTTGGTAAATCTGCTAATGTTCGCGATCATATGACGGAGGCAGAACTTATCTTTACTGCTCTTGCCGAGCTTTCTACAAGGCAAATAGCAGAAAATGCAGAAGCTAAAGGGCTTGAAGGAAATAAAACTCCAGCTAAAAAGGGAGGCAAGATAGCGCGAGATGCTCGTTTGGCATTGGAAGAGAAAACTGGGGAAAAGGTAGTCAGTGGTGAGAATTATTTACCACAAAGAAAAGATAAAAAGAAATTAAAATAATATGATATTAGAAAAAGTAAATTTTGATGAAGCCAGACAATCACAACTCACCCTAGTCGAGATGCTTTTAAATATGGGTTATCAGTATATCTCAAAAGAAGAAGCTTTAAATCAAAGAGGTGATACTAGTAATTTTATTTTATCTCAAATTGCTGAGGAAATGCTGATGAAGATTAATAGTTATGAAGTAGATGGAGCAGTTTATAGATTTAGTGAGACTGATATTCGTGATGTGATTGACGAGTTAGAGTATAGGCAATCGAATGGATTAATTGATGCGTCTCAACAAATTTATAACACTATTATGCCTACTAGTGGCGGAAAAACTATAGCTATAAATCATGCAGGCCGGAAAATGTCTAAAAATTTCAGATTTATTGATTTTAAAAATCCAGAAAATAATGCTTTTCATGTGAGTTTAGAATTTAGCGCAAGTGGTAAACAAAATATTCGCCCAGATATTGTTTGTTTTGTTAATGGTATACCTTTTGTAGTGATTGAAAATAAAAAGTCTAGCGTGTCTGTTGAGGAGGCGATTAACCAAATGAATAGAAACCAAAGTCCTGAATATTGCCCAAAATTATATACTTACGCACAACTTTTAATTGCGACTAATGGTAAAGAATTACGATATGGGACTACCGGCACACCTAAAAACTTTTATGCCTCTTGGAAAGAAAAGGGAACATCTCTTGAAGAGACAGATAAACAAGTTAAAGCTTTAATCGAGAAAAAGATAGACGCTGAAGTTTATCAGCAGGTTTTGAGTGATTTAAATACTAATCTAGAAGAGCATACTCAAGCACTAGATCGTTTGCCTACTGAGCAAGATAGAAGTGTTTTTAATTTATTACAAAAAGATAGACTTTTAGATTTAACTAAAAACTATATTTTATTTGATGGAGGTATTAAAAAGATTTCTCGTTATCAACAATATTTTGCTATTCACAAGATGTTAAAAAGAACAGAGGAAATAGAAACTATTTCTAGCGGTGTAACTCGTCGCAAGGGTGGGCTAGTTTGGCATACTCAAGGATCCGGAAAATCTTTAACAATGGTGATGTTTGTGAAAGCTTTGATTGAAGACCCGAATATTTTAAACCCGAGAGTGATTATTGTGACAGATAGGCGGGATTTAGATAGACAGATTAGAGACACTTTTAAAGATTGTAATCTTAAAAAAGAGGTTATTCAAGCGAAAAGTGGCTCGCATTTACTTAAGATGATTCAAGAAAAAGATTTATCAGTGATCACAACTTTAATACAAAAATTTGAATCAGTTGGTAAGAAAAATGTAGATTTTATTGATGAGGATCAAAATATATTTGTGTTAATTGATGAAGCACATAGAAGCCAAAGTGGTGCTGCTAATTTTGAGATGAAAAAGGTGATTCCAAATGCTTGTTATATTGGTTTTACTGGGACACCTCTTATGAAAAATGAAAAAGAGAGTTGGCGAAAGTTTGGCGGATATATTGATAAATATACTATTGATGACGCACTAGAAGATAAAATTATTTTACCTTTGATTTATGAAGGTAGATATGTGGATTTAGTTCAAAATACAGAACAAATTGATCGATACATTAATCGAATTACTGAAGGATTAACTAGTAAGCAGAAAATAGAATTACAAAAGCATATTAGTACTAAAATTATTAAAAATAATCCACAAAGAATAGTTGAAATTGGTTTTGATATTGAGAAGCATTTTATTGAGAATTTCCAAAACACTGGATTAAAAGCGCAGATTGTCGCACCTTCTAAATTCTCGGCAATTTTATTACAAAAGTTTTTTGAAGAGAGAGGAAAAGTAGAGACGGCTGTAGTTATTTCTGATGAGCAAGAAGATGGAGAAGAAGCGGATACTCATAAAAGAGAAGTTGTGAAATATTTAGATAAAATACGAGAGAATCATAGTAGTGTAAGTCGTTATGAAAAATCAGTAATTGAGAGCTTTAAAAAGCAAGATGATGGAATAGAGATAATTATCGTAGTCGATAAACTTTTGACTGGGTTTGATGCTCCAAGAAATACGGTTTTATATCTAGCTAAAGATTTACGAGATCATAATCTTTTACAAGCAATCGCCCGAGTAAATCGTTTATACGAAAACAAAAAAGAGAAACCAAAGACAGCAGGGTATATTGTAGATTATTCTGAAAATGCTAAAAATATCAACTTTGCTATGAAATTATTCGGATATTATGAGGAGGATGATGTTAAGGGAGCTTTGACTGACACTACAGAGAAAATTCAAGAATTAGAACAGAGCTATGCTTTACTTTTTGATTTATTTAAGAGTTTGAAAGGTAGGTATGATGATGAAGAGTATTTACAATTCTTATCAGATAAATCTAAAAGAGTTATTTTTTATAAATCTTTAAATTTATTTATTAAAAATTTAAGTGAATGTTTTATTTTGCAAGATTTTTCTCAAGAATTTAAACATTTAGATTTGTATAAGAAAGAACTTAAAAAATTTATAGAGTTAAGAAAATCAGCAAATTTAAGATATGCTGATAAAGAAAATCTTTCAGAATATAAACTTTCTTTAGTGAGCATTTTAGATAAATATGTAGATGCAAGGGGTGTTGAATTATTGACTCGACAAATAGATATTACAGATAGAAAGCTTTTTGAAGAAGAGATAGCTAATTTAGGGTCCGATAAATCAAAAGCTGAAGCTATAGCTGCTCAAACTAAAAAAACTATTACTGAAAGAGTAAAAACCGATCCAGAATTTTATGAGAAATTTTCTAGAAAAATTACAGATATTTTAGAGAAAATGAGACAACAGAAAATAGAAGACCTTGAAGCTCTAAAGCAATTAAAGCTTATTCGTGATGATGTTTTGAATAAAAAAGACGAAGAGCTTCCTGAGAGAATAAGCTCGAAAACCGGAGCGGGTATTTTTTATAGAAACCTTAAAAATATTTTTGAAGAATATTCACTTGACGATGAGACTTATATATCTATTGTGTTAGATATTTTTCAGATAATTCAAATTGAATCAATTGTTGATTGGTATAAAAATATTGTAGTTAAAAAGCGTATTCAAAATAGTATAGATGATTATCTTTATGATGTGGTTAAAAAGGAGCAAGGGATAAATTTAAGTACAGAAAGTATGAATTCTATTATTGATAAAGCGATTAAATTAGCTGAAAATAATACAGACTTATTTAAATAGTATATGAAGAAATTTATTTTCGGAACTTTTATTTATGAATATGAACTAATCAAGCAAGACAGGAAAACTCTATCTTTAACAGTTACACCTGAGTTATTCATAATTTTAAAATGCCCTAAGGAAACTGAAGACGAAAGAATAGAAGAATTTTTACAAAAAAAATGGTTTTGGCTTGAAAAACAACTTTCTTTTTTTAAAAAATATAAAAGGAAGATTTATGAAAAAGAATATATTTCTGGCGAGAGTTATTTGTATCTTGGTAGACAATACAAACTAATAGTTAAGAAGCGAAAAGAGACCGGTGTCTCTTTAACTAAAGGTAAGTTATTTATTTTTACAGATAAAAGTGTTTCTGATAGTAAGAATAATCAAAAATTATTACAAAATTGGTATAGCTTAAAAGCAGAAAAAGTTTTCCAGCATAGATTTGAAGAAATGCTTAAGAAATTTAACTATAAAAATATTCCAGAATTGGGTATTCGAGAAATGAAAAAAAGATGGGGGAGTTTTTTAAATAAAGATAAAATATTTCTTAATCCAAAACTTATACAAACACCACAAGAGTGTATCGATTATGTAATTGTTCATGAATTGTGTCATTTGAAATACAAAAATCATAATTCTAAATTTTGGTATTTTTTAGATGAAAAATATCCAAAATGGGAAAAGACTAAAGAAAAGTTAGAAACTTTAGGTGCAATGTTGTCCTGAGGAGTTTTACTCAATTTATAAATATGAAGACTTTTAAAATAGAAAAAGAAGCCATAGACTATCTTAGTAAAAAAGACAAAAAGCTAGCAAAGCTTATAAAAAGTGTCGGTCCTATAAAAAGAGAAATAGATAAAAACCCATTTGAGTCTCTAGTAGGTAGCATAGTCTCTCAGCAGATTTCTACTAAAGCCGCTAGCTCTATATATGGGAAGCTTGAAAAGAAAATAATTAAAATAAATCCAGAAAATATTTTAAAAGAAAGTCTTGAAAATCTTAGAAGTTGCGGGCTCTCTGGTAGAAAGGTAGAGTATATAGTAGGCATAGCCAAAGCTGTAAAAGAGAAAAGTCTCGATTTTAATAAATTAAAAAAGTTAAATGATGAAGAGATAATAAAAGAGCTAATCAAGCTAAAAGGTATAGGAGTCTGGAGTGCAGAAATGTTTTTAATTTTTGCTTTAGAGAGAAAAGATGTTTTTAGTTTTCTTGATTTAGGTATTAGAAGAGGGCTTGCTAGGCTATATGATTTAAAAGAAATAGATAAAGCAGAGTTTCTTAAATATAAAGAAAAGTTTAGCCCATATGGTAGCACGGCTAGCCTTTATTTATGGCATTTAGCAAGTGATTAATTTTAAAACTAATAAAAGCTTACCACCACCATTTCTGGCGGATTAAAAAGTCTATTAGGTAATAAAGATATACCGAGGCCAGAAGTAGTATAAAAGATAGTATTTCCTATTTCTTTTTTACCAAAAGAAAGATTTTTATATTGGAGTTTTATCATATAGTTAAGTGGCCAAAATTGTCCATTATGAGTGTGGCCGGTAAAGATAAAAGATATGTCAGTATCTACAAGATAGTCGAGTATCTCTATTGGTGGCTCATGCATAAATAGTATGTCATGCTTTTTTTCTTTTAGATTTTCTAGCATAGCTCTAAAATAGTTTTCTCTATCTTTTAGAGTTCTTGGATAGCTAAGGCCATAGATGTTTACACCATTAAGAGAAAGGCTTTCATTATACAAAATCTGTATATTAGAATTTTTTATAAGTCTAATAAAGTTTTCGGTATTTCCATAATATTCATGATTGCCTAATACAAAGTAGACAGGAGCAGATTCTTGCCAAGTAGCCATTTCTCTTTGTATTTTTTCCCAGTCTAGCTCTTCTCCGTTAAACATATCTCCAGCGATAAATATAGCTTCGATATTTTCTTTAGCTTTTATTTCTTTTATAGCTTTACTTATATTTTTGGCATGAGTGGCTTGAGCGGCTATGCTAAATTGCGGATCAGCTAAAAATAGATATTTTTTATTTTTTAAATTGATATTGTCGGTAGCTATTTCTAAATAGGTAGTTTTGTAGCTAGTGTATAGCTCTACAAACCCTAAAATACTAAAAGAAAAAGAAATAAATAAAAGGCTAGCAAGTATTGTTTTATGGAGCTTATTATTTTTGCGAAAAATATAAAAAGCTATTATAAAAATAGGAGAAAATATTAAAGTATAAAGCAAAGTAGTAAAAAGAATAGCTATAAAAATATAAATATATTGGAAAAAGGCAAGAGTAGAAAAAAGGCGAATGATTATTATTTGTATTAAAAGTAAAATTAAAAAAGAAATAGCCAAAGTTTTTATAGTTTTATTTATGATAAGCATAGAGTATTTGGGTATTTTTTCATATTATAACCTAAAAATTCTTTTTAAATAATTTGTGCTATATTTAGAGTATTATATAGAAATAGTTTATTAGTCATAGTTTTAATTTAAAAATAATTTATGAAAAAGAATATATTAATAATTATATTAGGTTTAGCGGTAATTGGTTTTGGAGTTTATTATTTATTAGGAAATAGCCCAAAGCTTTCTTTAGAAAATGGTGACAATAGTGCTACTTCTACTTTAGTAGCAGAAGAATCTCAAGCCGAAGGAGATGCGGAAATAGTAGTTCCAAATATTCCAGAAGGAGATAGAGAGCCTAGCCGCTATGCTTGTGTAGGAGAATATTGTGACGGTAGTATGTCAGGAGACAATTATTTAGAAGAGTATACAGTTTTAAAAATTCCATTTATTCGTGATGGAGGACAAATAGGTTGTGGGGTGGATATATTTTATGGATACGATCATATAGCTAAGACTTCAGCAGTATTAAAAGCTACATATGAAAGACTTTTTGATATAAAAGAGTTTCCAGAAATAGTAGAAGATGGATTTCGTAATACTGTAGGGGCTTTTAGGAAGACTTTTTTTGATAAAGTTACTCTTTCAGATGGCCTTGCAAAAGTCTATCTTTATGGAAGTATAGTAAGTCCTGGCACTTGTGCCGATCCAGAGTTTAAAGCTCAAATAGAGGCAGCAGCTTTTCAGTTTTCTAATGTGAGTAGCCTCGAAGTATATTTAAATGGAGAAATTTTTGACTGGTGTACATTAGATATGTCAGACGGAGAAGGAATATGCGGCCAAGGTCCAAATCCTTGGGTAGCTATTAAATAATAGCTTATTTAAGAAAAGGGGATAATCTGCTTGCATTATATATTAGAATATGCTAATATGTAATTATGATAAGTCAGAAATTGTGTAAAGCTGTAGGAAATAAAGAAAGGCTAAGTTTAGTCTTATGTCTTGAGAAAGAAAAAAGTGTTTCTGATTTATTAGAATTGTGTGGTCTATCTCAATCGGCACTTTCTCAACATCTTAAAATTTTAAAAGATAGCGAGGTTTTATCTGCTAGAAGAGAAGGTAAAAATATCTTTTATAAAACAAAAGATAAAAAATTTATTACTATTGCTAATTTATTAAAAGAAAAATAAAAATATGACAAATAAAAATATTATCGTTTATTCTACTCCATCTTGCCCATATTGTGTTATGGCAAAGACATTTTTAAGAGAAAGAGATATTGCTTTTGAAGATGTAGACGTTTCAAAAGACAGATCTAGAGCAGAAGAAATGGTACAAAAAAGTGGACAAATGGGAGTCCCGGTTCTTGATATAGAAGGCCAGGTAATAGTAGGATTTCAACCAAATCTTATTGCAGAGCTTCTAGAGTTAGACAAAGAATAATAGTTTACCCAAACTTTAAACAAATAAAATAAATAAATTGACAAAATAAAAAGTTGTAAATTTTACAGCTTTTTATTTTTATTTTTTAAAATAATAATAAAGTTCTTTTTTTAAATAGTCCTTTCTAAAAATTCTCATTTTTTTAATTATTAAAAATGCAAAGCTAGCTATAAGTAGTGAAGTAATAATATCTTGCCAGTCATGGACTTTTAAATAAAGTCTTGCAGAAATGGTAGCCAAAGTCCAAAGAGTAGCAAATATATATACCAAAGCTTTTTTCTTTTTATTTTTAAAGAAGCTAGCTAAATAAAAAAGTATAAGGCTGGTAGTCAAAGCTAAAGCTGTATGTCCAGAAGGAAAAGCATGGCTAGTTTCTTTTACTAAAGCAAAAAGATTTCTAGGTTTTTGGACTATAAATTTAATTAAAATAACGGTAGAAAGAGATACAAGATAGTTTAAAAAGACAAAAGAAAGTATTTTCTTTTTTTTAAGTATAAAAATAAGTAAAATAGAAGCAAAAACTCCCGCTATAAAAGCTGCTATTTCTCCATTAAAAAAAGAAATTAGTCTAAAAAAATTGTAAAGAAAATTTTGCATCTATTTTTTTAATTTATAAGAGTATTATAGCAAAAATAATAGATTTTTTTGGATTTTATTCAAAAAATAAGTGTTATAATAAAGTTATTAATAAAATAATCTTTTAATATAAAATTATGGCCTTATTTGAATCTTTCAATAAAAAAACTAGAAAAAATAAAGAAGAAATGACTCCTGAGGAGCTTGAAGAAAAAAGAAAATTAGAAGAGAAAAAAAGTTTAGAGAAAAAAGAAAAAACTATTTTAAATAAATTTACAAAATATACGAGAGTTGCTGCTATTTCTATAGCTATATTAGCAGCTCCTTTTGCTAAAAAAGGAGGGATAGATTTAAAAAATGAAAACAATAGAGACGAGTTTGAAGACTCTAAAAATAAAACTGAGCATGTTATAGAAACAAATAAAAATGTAAATCTTAGTGTAAAACACAGAATAAATAAAGCAGACAAATCTGGAAAAAAAACATTTAATGCTTGGTCTTTACTGGCTCCTGTAGATGTTGAATATAAAAGAAATAAAGAAATAAAAGAAACTATAGAAAAAACTATTCCTTATGAATGGGCAGAAAAATTTGTCGAAATAAATGCTAAAAATCCAGAAGATAGAACTAAAACAGAACAAGCTTTTCTTGATAGAAAATCTCAAGAGTTTTTAGAAATAATAGATTTTTATGGTATTGGAAAAACTACTCAAAAAGTAGATGCTGCAAGACATG